>NZ_JADPLO010000017.1:0-90944 GCF_015667765.1 Bacteroides sp. 1001302B_160321_D4
AGAGATATTCGTATAAAAGTATCTTAGTATATAAAATTGATTTGAATAAATATGATTTCTATTATAATATGCAGTAGGTTTCAATCCATCTCTAAGGAATTGAAGGATAATATTGAGAATACGGTTGGGGTTGTTCATGAGATTATATGTATTGATAACAGTAAAAGTCAATATGATATATTTAGTGCTTATAACGAAGGGGTCAAAAGGAGCCAATATCCACTTCTCTGTTTTATGCATGAAGATATTTTACATTACACTAATGATTGGGGAAAGCTTCTGATAAATCATTTCAGAGATTTGAAAGTAGGGCTTATTGGAATTTCTGGACCACGTTTTATTAGTCAAATACCGGGTATTTGGTGGGGACCCGGAAGTACAGATGCAGGAAAGGATGCAATTTGCCAGTATTCTATTGATACTAATAGAGCTGATCCAACCATTACTTATAATACTTGCTTTAAACCCATTGCAGATGCGAATGCCATAGAAGTGGTAGCAGTGGATGGATGTTTTTTTTGCATGAGGAAATCTGTTTTTGATAAAATAAGATTTGATGAAATAAATTACAAAGGATTTCATTTTTACGATCTTGATATCTCATTGCAGGTTTATATGCTGGGGTTGAAATCATTATGTGTGTATGATATTCTAATAGAGCATGTTAGTAATTCAAAATTGGATAATGAATGGTTGACTAATGCACGAATATTTTTCACAAAATGGAAAGACTGTCTGCCGATAGTAAATTATCCAGTGTCAGCAAAAGAAAGAAGAGTGTTAGAGAAGAACAATCTTCAAACTATGAATTATATTATTAATGAGAATAATCGAAAACCTAGTCGTTATTATAAATTCTCAGAGAAGCTATATTTATTGCGATACTGCTGTGATAAAAAAATGCTTCAGTCACTAATCTATTAGGTAAAATGTGTCACTATATGTTGAGTGGAGCACGGCTTTTTCATTTAAGAAATATTGTTTATCGCTTGTTATTGTGGTAAAAATCCTTATATTCGTGTGCAGCGATGCGAAAGCACCGTCTTAGGTGTTTCTTTTTGTCGTTCATTTTTGATTTTTTTTCTACTTTGCGAGTTGTTTGTCTATGGTTGAATATTAAAAATGAGTAAATACTAGGGGGTAACTAAGTAATGCAAGACTAAAATACTACTATGGAAGATGTCACGAGGATGATATTATCAGCCTAATGGATATCGCTGTTTTTAGTGGGTGGAAATAAATAGGAAATGGGTAGTTGTCAGAGATTCATTGATAACTAGTCGTTTGAGGTCTCTCTCAGCCATTTTGTATGCAATCATTCTTTTTAAATAATCACTTGATCCCTTATTGGGAATTCTTTTCTGCTTATATGTAAATGTTCAATGTTAAATAATCGCTCCTATTTCTTTTTTGCATATACTATTCCAATTCTGATAAGGAATAGCTGCATCATATAAATATCCAGATCACTCATTTTCCTTCTATTGTCATTTCTGGAGGTGAAAGCGCATAAAAAAGTTTCCATGTCCTTTAAATTGCCATTAAGTCTGATTGAAAAACTGCTTCTATCCATGTTCTTTGCGATCACTTTCATATACAAATCACGTGGTTGGGTCTTCTTGCCAATTTTAAAGTCAAAATCATAACTGTCATGTTTTTCCAGTTCATCTTCCATGTCGATGACAGACCAGAAGTAGTCGTTACCGGCATTAAACAAATCCAAAGGAAACCATCTTTTTTGAAAGTTCTCATCTAAGGAAGCGATTTGTACATTTTTTAGTAAATCTTTGTTCATTCTATAATATTTACTAAATGTATTAACCTGTTTTTCATCTAGTGTATTAGTAAAATCCAGTATAATATCGGAATGGATGGGTTTAGTAAAATTGTAGGAGACAATATGTCCTTTCTCTGTTTTAACAGTTAACAACAAAGATAGGTCGTCGCTGGATAGAGCATATGGTATCTTGATAAAAGACAGGCAGTTCCCGATATCTCCATTTTTTTCTGCGACATAGTAAAAGCTGATAGGATATTCTGTAAAATTAACGAATTCACGTCGGACGGTACAGAATGGGGGAGTAAGCAAATGAATGTCGGACAATTTCAGTTTCTGTCCGGAGGGACTGTTTAGCCCGAACATGATGCCGTCAGCTATGGGATTTGTTTCCTTTCTTGATCCTTTGACGATTTGAGAGTGCATTGTTGACTGTAAAACTCTTACATCCCCATTCCATTGAGGAACGAAAGGTTTCAGGAATTCTCCGTAAGTAAGCTTGTGTACGGGTTTATTGTTGAATCGTTTCATTATAAAGAGTGCCAATCCTCCTAATATTAAAGAAATGATCGTACTCGTTAAATCAATTTGAGTATAATTTGTCAATAAGAAAAGCAAAGTCAGTATAATAGTAGAGTCCACTAACCATATTATGGGTATAGACGCCTCGGCGTTTCTTAAAATAGCTCGTTGATATAACAATGTCGTAAAACTTTGCCACTGCATACAGAATTTTTCGTTGCCTGTCGTTTTATAAAAATAATCTTCATAAGCGGATGGAGACCATTTGAAAGGCGGATAAGGTACTATCAGGATATCAGCAAGTTCAAGATACTTGTCTTGTCCCGGATATAATCTCGCTTCTTCCAGCGGCATGACAAAAGAAAAGTCGACGTAACATCCTAAGCCAATCTCTCCTTCATCGGATACAATGGCAAAGTCATGGAACGATACAGATGTTTTTTTGCAGATTTCTTCCGGAATTCCTAACTCTTCCTTAATGCCGCGAAGTACGCAATGATAAGGACTATAATATTGGTCGTGTTCAACCAAATCTGTCCGGGAAAAGGATTCATTGACAGGGACGTGCAAAGTGGACCTGTTGTCGCTCTCTATATTTCCGCTTCTTGCTGCTACCAACATTTTTTTAGCTCCGCTGGCATCTCTGCCTCCGATAATTATATCAATCCCGAAAGAAGAAAACAAGAAGGCTAGCGATTCTACCAACAAAAGTTTTATGTTATCATTTGCTTTGTTGGTTCTGCATATAATTTCTTGAAAGATTCTCTTGAATCTGCGGTCCTTGAATATTTTTTTGAAAACTTTAAATGTAAAATGATCCGTTTCGTATATATCTAATAAAAGTTCGCCTTTTTCCAGTTTATAACCTCTAATTCCCACTTTATCACCAATAAAGCGGATGGAACCATCTTTTGTGATATCTGACTGGACTTGTATAATGGCATTATAAACGTTTTCCAGAGAATATATATCCTTTAATATATCACATATAAATTCTTTGTGCCCATTTTCATTTTCTAGATAGAAAAATTGACTCCGGTCATATCCTTTTTCCCTGATTTTTTCTGTCAGACTATCATAATAGGCAACAATCTCGTTCTTTATGATTCTTTCAATGATAGATTTATCTGTTATCACCTGGCGGGTTTCGTATGATTCGTCAGTAGTGGCAAAATGAATCTTCATCATTCTGGGATTGGCAGGTATGTCTTTTACTTCCTTTAATGTGGTGGACAATATACCGACTAATCCTTTGGGGATAATTAGTGCAGCTTGTTCATATTTAAGATAGGGAAATTCTTTTATTCGTTTGAACGGTATCCGTTGTAGTATATGCTTGTAATTGGCGCAGCATTCGGTGATTACTATCCCTCCGACTGGTATCATTGCATACCACCTGTATTGGCCATCGGTTATAAAGAAAATGATTATTGTTATAACAAACAGGGTAATGTCAAATATGGCTCTTATCTTATATCGTGCCAGATCGACTTGTGACACTAACATCCAATTCAAAACTCTTAATATTACAATTTTTCTGATCCTTACAATTCTTTTGTAGATATTGAACAATGGAATGATTACTGGTATCGCGATAGATAAGAGAAAGAGAAGTTTGTTTGAAGTAATATTTGTGAAGATATCACTCCAGTCCAGATTATGAACATAGTCCACTGTCGCTTGAATTAGATTGTTTTCCATAATATGGATGTTTTGATAGGTGTTTGTTCAAAGATCAGAAATTTACAGGTCCTACAATTTTTGCAGGATTTCCAGCTACCAAGGTATATGCTGGGACGTCTTTGGTGACAACGGCACCAGCAGCAACCATGCACCATTCTCCTAAAGTTACCCCACACAAAATTGTAGCGTTGGCTCCGATAGAAGCGCCATATTTAACCACAGTCTCGCTGACGTCCCAATCTTCGGATGATTTTAATGTTCCGTCAGGATTTATGGAACGTGGATATTTGTCATTTGTGAAAGATGCCGATGGCCCGACAAAGACTCCGTCTTCCAATGTCACGCCATGAGGAATCATAACATTATCTTGTATTTTGACTCTGTTTCCGATTATTACGTTTGAATCAATAAATATATTACGATGAATTTTGCATTCGTCTCCAATTTTAGCATTGGGAGCGATGACTGTAAATTCTTCAATAATAGTTCCTTTTCCTATTTGTGCGTTTGCAGCTATCTTAGCCGTTGTGTCAATCATGCTTTTCGTTTTTGTACTTCAGTCTACAAAAATAAGAATATAGAAGGACAAATGCAAGTTATCATTTAGCTCTTTGTTATTTCTTGATTATCAAGGTAAAACGTATGATCTGATTACAGATATGTCTGATTCTTATATTTTAGCTGATGGAATAGAAACACCTTACAGGTGTAAATTGCCGATTTGGATTGTCGGCTTCCTGTATTAGCGAGGAACCTGTAGAAAATATTCATTTCTCATAATGTTTGTGGGACGTAAATAAGCGTGGATAAGCGGTTAATGGTAAGGCTCGAGTGAAATTGCCGAATGAAACCTGCAGTTTTTCTAGAAAATGCTAGTTCTATTCGGCAAATTACTCTATATTTGTCTGTATAACCCCAAAACAAGAAATGATGGATACACTTTATAGGTCATACCGGATGTTGCTTAGCAACATATCTACTGATTTTATCCGTTATCTCCATGATGAGATAGAGTGGAGTAGTAGGCTTATAGGAAAAGGGATATTTGCTTCGTTTACAAAGTATCATTAAGCAGACTTTGTAAAATGATATACCGACTTTTGCGAATATGAATATAGCAACAGCATTGAAATTGAAAAGACTGTTGTATATCATAGCGAAAAGTGTTCCGTTTAAACCTAATTTTACCAAGTTGGCGACTTTGCTTGATATGAATAGAAATACGGTTTCTGATTTGATGTGTTATCTGGAAAAGGCTGGAATAATTAATCAGCTTCGGGCAGAGACGGAAGGTGTCAGACTTTTAGGTAAAGTGGACAAGGTGTATCTGAATAATACGAATTTGGCTTATGCGCTTTCTGACAATACACCGGATATTGGTAACGTGCGTGAAACATTTTTCTTTTCTACTTTGCGAGTTGTTTGTCCGGTAACCACATCAGAAGTTGCTGATTTTACGGTGGGTGGTTATACCTTTGAAGTAGGTGGAAAGAATAAGTCGCAGAAGCAGGTGCATGATGTGGAGAATGCGTATGTTGTGAAAGATGATATTGAGTACGGAATGCGTAATGTGGTTCCTCTCTGGGCATTTGGTTTTTTATATTGAGATAATATGTATATTTGTACGATGTGAACTTAAACAGATTGAAATATGAGTGGCAAGATTTACCCTATCGGTATACAGAATTTTGAAAAAATTCGTAAAGGTGGCTATTTTTATATAGATAAAACAGCATTGGTTTATCAACTGGTGAAAACCGGAAGCTACTATTTTTTGAGTCGGCCGCGCCGTTTTGGCAAAAGTCTGCTTATTTCTACGCTTGAAGCCTACTTTCAAGGAAAGCGGGAACTCTTTGAAGGACTGGCTATGGAGAAGCTGGAAAAAGATTGGGTAAAATATCCTGTATTACATCTTGATCTTAATACGGAAAAATACGATACTCCGGAAAGTTTGGAGAATAAACTGAATGGGGCGTTGGTGGAATGGGAGAAGATATATGGCGAAGAGCCCTCGGAGAAATCTTTAGCGATGCGTTTTGAGGGGATTATTAAGCGTGCCTGTCAGCAAGAGGGGCAAAGTGTGGTGATCCTGGTGGATGAGTATGATAAGCCAATGCTGCAGGCTATTGGTGATGATGTTTTGCAAAAGAGTTTCCGCAATACATTGAAAGCCTTCTACGGCGCATTGAAAAGTCAGGACGGCTGTATCAAATTTGCTTTGTTGACGGGAGTTACCAAGTTCGGTAAAGTCAGTGTATTCAGTGATTTGAATAACCTGAATGACATTTCAATGTGGAATAAGTATATAGACATTTGTGGTGTGAGCGAACAGGAACTATACGATAATCTGGATGCCGAGCTTCATGAGTTTGCCAATGTGCAGGGAGTGACGTATGAAGAGATATGTGTCCGGTTGAAAGAAATGTATGATGGTTATCATTTCACGCACAATTCCAAAGGAATGTACAATCCCTTCAGTCTGCTTTTGGCTTTTGATAGGAATGAGTTTAAAAGCTACTGGTTTGAAACAGGTACTCCCACTTATTTGGTGGAATTGCTGAAGAAACACCATTACGACCTTCATCGGATGGCTCATGAAGAAACCGATGAACAGGTACTGAACAGTATAGATTCTGAATCTACCAATCCTATTCCGGTAATCTATCAGAGCGGGTACCTTACCATTAAAGGGTATGATGAAGAATTTGGTATTTACCGTTTAGGTTTTCCTAATCGTGAAGTGGAGGAAGGATTTATCCGTTTTCTGCTTCCTTATTATGCGAACGTCAATAAAGTGGAATCTCCCTTTGAAATTCAGAAATTCGTTCGTGAGGTACGTGCTGGTGATTACGAATCTTTTTTCCGTCGTCTGCAAAGTTTCTTTTCTGATATTCCATACGAGCTTGCCCGCGAATTGGAGTTACATTATCAGAATGTACTTTATATTGTATGTAAACTGGTCGGTTTTTATGTAAAAGCGGAATATCATACGAGTGAAGGCCGTGTGGATATGGTATTGCAGACTGACAAGTTCATTTACATTATGGAATTTAAACTGAATGGTACAGCGGAAGAAGCTCTGCAACAGATAAATGACAAGCATTATTCCCGACCATTTGAAACGGATTCACGAAAACTTTTTAAGATTGGTGTGAATTTCAGTGCTCAAACAAGAAATATAGAGAAGTGGTTGGTCGAAAATTGAACTGCCTGCGCCGGAAATAAGGTTCTTCGTCAAATTTGGTGGTAAGTTTTTCTCCGCTCATTTAGCTAATTCAGTCAGTGCCTATATTTTCTTATGAAAGTGAGTAAAAAGGGATAATTATTAACTTGGAAATAAAGAGATAAAGAATTTACCACCAAATTTGACGAAGAACCGGAAATAAGATATCCATTTCTCATATTCTCATAGATTTGATTTAAATGGCAGATAATTAATAAAGTAAGCTATGAGAAATACTTTTAAAATTGGTATTTCTCATAGTTTTATTCGCAAATAGACCTTGATTTGGCTTATTTCTCATACCTGTTGAACTCATTTCTCATAATGGCCCGGTGTTGGTATATAAATAGGCTGTGTGGGCTTACCTATATTCTGTAAGTTGCCTTTTGCCTTTAGGCGACGGATTTGCCTACTGGCCATACTTTGAGTGAAACAGCAGAGCGACTGCATATTACTACGGGTTAATACAGGATGAGTTGCAAAATAGGCAGTAAGTTTCTTGTCGATCTCTTCTTCAGAAAGAGAAGCGGAATGTGGCTTGTATTTTGAACGTCGTAGATGAGTGCTCATGCACAAACTCCTTAAATCTCTGTTAGCCTGGAAGTTAATGGACTTAAGCTTCACTTTGTCAGCACGAGTGGTAAGCGAGTGCACGGGTTCGGTAGCTTGCAATGTAATCTGGAAATAGCCGATTCCATCCAGATGTACTCGTTCTCCCTCGCACAGATGGTTGCCCATGCATCTACTCAATTCCATTAACATGGCTTCTACTTCTGCTTTCCCGAAAGTAGTTGCCATGTGGATTTCTCTTGCCAGCTTTTGAGTGGTCACATGTTGAAAATTAACCACCCGTGGGTGATAACTAGGTTCTTCCCCTTCTTTTTCCGGTTGGGGATTCTTATAAAACTCGAATTGTATTGCCATCTTTGTTTTAATTTAATGGTTATTTATATGTTATGTACTGATGCTCTTAGTGTATCTTGCTTTTATTCTTTTATTATTCAACCGCCATCCTGATTGTTCCACTACAGTGAACGGTTCTTTTCACTCTAGTAGACAGAACTTTTTACTGTAGTGAACAGGCCTGTGCACTCCAGTAGAACGATTGGGATGCTCTTTCAAAGATACGACATTATTAGGTGAAAAACAAGTAATTAACTAGTTGTTTGCATGAAAGAAATAGCTAGCTGTTTTCTAAGATAAGCTTGGCGGATAAACAGGAGAATAGTTGTGTCTGACTATGAGAAATACCCTGAAAGAGTATGAGAAATAGCGGTTTTTTGAAGAAAATCGATGAGGATAGTATGAGAAACACCTGTTTTAAAAACGTTTCTCATAATGTACTTCTTTGATTATATGTGCTTTATCTGAAATCTATGAGAACATGAGAAATAGAATTGAAAAATCTTTGGTTCTTAATCAAATTCCGTGCTACTTATTTATGTTCAATTACCTTATTCATGGCTATTCTGGAGTACTTTAAGATGCATATAGTTTGGATAATTTATTTGTTATTTCTAATATGCCGATATCCCTTTATCCATCGGCCTTTCAATGAGCTTTACTAGCACGGAATTTGATTAAGAACCAAATCTTTTCTAGTAGAAAGATGAAATAAGTATTCTCTGAAAAGTTGTTTGTGTGGAATATTTACAGTATATTTGTGTCGTAATAATCGCCCTACAAAACACATGCAGGACAAATAAATAAAGTAATGAGAATAACACTGGTAAGAGACGATGGCAAGGTGAACACTATGCGTACGTTGAGAATTGAACAGCTCGTGGAGCAAATGAAAGTGGAAACTAAAACACAGCCCGTCTCAAAAATGAGAGAAGTCCTGCCTTTTATGCTTCCGGGTGATAAAAATGACTATGTACAGAAAGTGCCGAAGCTGATACCTGCAGCCGCCTTTTTTCGTAAAGGCGGCATAACGACGATGAGTGAATACAATGGAATTGTGATGATTCAGGTCAACAACTTGTCCGGACACATGGAGGCGGATGAGGTGAAAGAACGGGTAAAGGAGCTTCCGCAGACTTACTTAGCTTTCACCGGTTCTTCCGGAAAGTCTGTGAAAGTATGGGTGCGCTTTACTTATCCCAATGATCGTTTGCCGACAACTAGTGAAGAAGCGGAGCTTTTTCATGCGCATGCCTATCGGTTGGCAGTGAAATTTTATCAGCCACAACTTCCTTATGATATCGAACTGAAAGTACCTTCGTTGGAGCAATATTGTCGTTTAACTTTTGACCCGCATTTGTATTTTAATCCCGAAGCAATGCCTATTTATATGAAGCAGCCTGCCGCTATGCCGGGTGAGGTGACTTATCGCGAACGGGTGCAAACGGAAACTTCACCGTTGCAACGGCTTGCACCGGGATATGAAAAGTGTAATGCGCTTTCTGTCCTTTTCGAAGCTGCTTTTGCACGTGCGTTGGATGAAGAGACTGATTATCAACCGGAAGGAGACAAACAATCGCTGTTGATTAACCTAGCAGGACATTGTTTCCGTGCCGGTATTCCTGAGGAAGATACAGTGCGATGGTCTCGTGCCCATTATCGTTTGCCAAAGGACGATACATTGGTTCGGGGAACCGTGCGAAATGTATACCGCACTTGTGAGGGATTTGCGAGTAAAAGTAGTCTGTTGCCGGAACAATTATTTGTCATGCAGATGGATGAGTTTATGAAACGGCGTTATGATTTTCGTTTCAACCAGTTGACGTCACAAGTGGAATGTCGTGAACGGAACAGTTTTAATTTTTATTTTCATCCGGTGGATAAACGATTGATGGCAAGTATTGCAATGAATGCACATTATGAAGGGCTTAAGCTGTGGGATAAAGACGTGGTACGTTACCTGAATTCGGATCATGTGCCGGTTTATCAGCCTATCGAGGAATTCCTTTATGACCTTCCTCATTGGGATGGTAAGGATCACATCGGCGATCTTGCCAAGCGAGTTCCTTGCGATCATCCTCATTGGGCGCAATTGTTTCGTCGTTGGTTTCTTAGTATGATAGCGCATTGGCGTGGAATGGGAAAGAATCATGCAAATAGCACTTCTCCTATATTGATAGGTCCACAGGCTTATCGTAAGTCTACATTTTGCCGGTTGATTTTGCCTCCATGCTTGCAGGCTTATTATACGGATAGTATTGATTTCAGTCGGAAACGGGATGCCGAACTATATTTGAATCGCTTTTTATTGATTAATATGGATGAGTTCGATCAGATTGGCATCAATCAGCAGTCTTTCCTCAAACATATTCTGCAAAAGCCTGTTGTCAACACACGGCGACCGAATGCTTCGGCTGTGGAGGAACTTCGTCGGTATGCTTCTTTTATAGGTACGAGCAACCATAAAGATTTACTGACGGATACTTCCGGCAGTCGTCGTTTTATCGGTGTTGAGGTGACTGGAGTGATTGATGTGGTCCGCCCTATTGATTATGAGCAATTGTATGCCCAGGCAATGGCACTGCTGCGTAGTAATGAACGTTACTGGTTTGATGAGAAGGAAGAGGCTATTATGACGGAGGCGAACCGGGAGTTTGAGCAGTCGCCGGCAATCGAGCAGTTGTTCCAGGTGTATTACCGGGTAGCGGAAGAGGAAGAAGAGGGAGAATGGTTACTTGCTGCAGATATACTTCAGCGGATACAAAAGGCAAGTAAAATGAAGATTTCTTCCGGACAGGTTAATTATTTCGGGCGTATTTTGCAGAAGCTGGGAGTAAAGTCATTCAGGAAAACACGCGGAGTTTATTATCATGTGGTGGCTGTTGGGCAAGGGGGATGATGAAATAATGCACGAGATGTGCATTTTATTATTTTATAATAATTATCTTTGCGTAATAACGTGAGATATACGAAGACTATGATAAGAAATCCTTTTATAACAAGTGGATATGTGTCTGCTGATTATTTTTGTGACCGTCAGCAGGAAAGCGAACAGTTGGTACGCGAAGTGATGAATGGGAATAACCTGGCTCTTGTCTCTACCCGACGAATGGGAAAGACGGGCCTGATCCGTCATTGCTTTCAGTTTCCTGAAATTAAGCAGGATTATTACACCTTCTTTATTGATATATATGACAGCCGGTCATTGCGCGACTTGGTATTTGCACTTAGTAAAGAGATTTTGGAAGTACTGAAACCTGTGGGGAAGAAAGCTTTGCATGGTTTTTGGGAATGTGTGAAATCTTTGCAGGCCAGTATCTCTTTTGATGTGAATGGTATGCCTTCTTTGAATTTGGGATTAGGAGATATACAAGCTCCGGCTACTACGCTCGATGAAATTTTCCGGTATTTAGAGCAAGCGGATAAGCCTTGTTTGATTGCCATTGATGAATTTCAGCAGATTACCGGGTATGCAGAGAAAAATGTAGAGGCTACTCTCCGGACTTATGTGCAGCATTGTAATAATGCGCGTTTTATTTTTGCCGGGAGTCAGCGTCATGTGATGGGGAATATGTTTTTGACGCCTTCCAGACCTTTTTATCAAAGTGTGTCAATGATGCATTTGGAAAGTATTCCTTTAGAAGAATACATTCGTTTTGCATGTATGCATTTCAAACGTGCAGGCAAAGAAATGGAAGAAAGTGCTGTTACCACAGTTTATCAACAGTTTGAAGGAGTCACATGGTATATACAAAAAGTATTGAATACACTTTATGATATGACCCCGGAGCACGGAGTCTGTAAAGTGGAAATGGTGTCAGAGGCTATTCGGCAGATTATTGATTCATTCAGATATACTTATTCGGAAATCCTTTTTCGTTTGCCGGAAAAGCAAAAGGAGTTACTGATTGCTATCACTAAAGAGGGAAAAGCGAAAGCTATCACTTCCGGTGCTTTCATAAAGAAATACAGACTGGCTTCAGCCAGTTCTGTGCAGGCAGCATTGAAAGGATTATTAGAAAAGGATTTTGTGACCCAGGAAAAGGGAGTGTATCAAATATATGATCGTTTCTTGGGTATTTGGTTGAAAGAGAATTATTGAGTCGTTTTTTGTTTGTTGAAACGTGCTTTTCGATAAATCGCGTTAATAATTAGCTGAAACTACTGCCTGTTAATCAGTTTTATTGTATCTTTGCGGTCTTAACTTTTTTAATGGTAAATAATGAAGGAATTTCTACAACTAATGCGACGTTTCGTGTCGCCTTATAAGAAGTATATCGGCTGGGCTATTTTGCTGAATATTTTGTCTGCTGTATTCAACGTGTTCTCATTTACTTTTTTGATTCCTATTTTGAGTATTCTGTTTAAAACAGAAGGAGCGGATAAAGTATACCATTTTATGGAATGGGGTAGTGGTGATTTAGCAGATGTTGCCAAGAATAACTTCTATTATTACATATCTCAAATGATAGTGGATAATGGTCCCACTGTGGCTCTTATTTTCTTGGGATTGTTCCTGATGGTGATGACATTGTTTAAAACCGGTTGTTACTTTGCTTCTTCAGCTGTGATGATTCCATTGCGTACAGGAGTGGTACGTGATATTCGTATTATGGTATATGCTAAGGTTATGCGTCTGCCAATGTCTTTTTTCTCTGAAGAAAGAAAGGGGGATATCATAGCCCGTATGAGTGGTGACGTGGGAGAGGTGGAAAACTCCATTACTAGTTCGTTGGATATGTTGATGAAGAGTCCAATCCTGATTATTATATATTTCGTGACATTGGTTGCTGTTAGTTGGCAGTTGACTCTTTTTACTATTATTGTATTGCCGGGAATGGGCTGGTTGATGGGAGTGGTCGGAAGAAAACTGAAACGCCAGTCACTGGAAGCACAGGCAAAGTGGAGTGATACGATGTCGCAATTGGAAGAAACACTGGGAGGTTTGCGCATCATCAAGGCTTTTATTGCGGAAGATAAAATGATTAACCGCTTCACCAAATGTAGTAACGAACTTCGGGATGCAACAAACAAGGTTGCTATACGTCAGGCTATGGCACATCCGATGAGTGAGTTTTTGGGAACCATTCTGATTGTAGCCGTACTGTGGTTTGGTGGTACATTGATTTTAGGCAAGAATGCCACGATTGATGCTCCTACATTTATCTTCTATATGGTTATCTTGTATAGTGTAATCAATCCGTTGAAAGACTTTGCTAAAGCAGGATACAACATTCCGAAAGGTTTGGCTTCTATGGAACGTGTTGATAAAATCCTGAAAGCGGAGAATAAGATTAAAGAGATTCCGAATCCGAAACCGTTGAAAGGTTTGAATGACAAGATTGAATTTAAAGATATTTCTTTCAGCTATGATGGTAAAAGAGAGGTACTGAAACATGTAAATTTGACAGTTCCCAAAGGAAAAACGATTGCACTGGTTGGACAGTCTGGTTCCGGTAAATCTACCTTAGTCGATTTGTTGCCACGTTACCATGATGTACAGGAAGGTGATATTACCATTGACGGAACGAGCATCCGCGACGTGCGTATTGCTGATTTGCGTAGTCTGATTGGTAATGTAAACCAGGAAGCTATTTTGTTTAATGATACATTCTTCAATAACATTGCTTTTGGTGTGGAGAATGCGACAATGGAACAAGTGGTAGAGGCAGCAAAGATTGCCAATGCACATGATTTCATCATGGAGAAACCGGAAGGATATAACATGAATATCGGTGACCGTGGTGGTAAATTGTCCGGTGGTCAGCGCCAGCGTATCAGTATCGCCCGTGCCATCCTGAAGAACCCTCCGATTCTGATTCTCGATGAGGCTACTTCTGCATTGGATACCGAATCAGAACGTCTCGTGCAGGAAGCGTTGGAACGTTTGATGAAAACACGTACAACGATTGCTATTGCCCACCGTCTTTCTACTATTAAGAATGCAGATGAAATCTGCGTGTTATATGAAGGAGAAATTGTAGAACGTGGTAAGCATGAGGAACTTATAGAATTAAACGGCTATTACAAACGCCTGCATGATATGCAACAACTGTAATGCAGCAATTGTAATTTTTTGATAATGCAATGATATTATTAAGTTTTGATACAGAAGAATTTGATGTACCTCGTGAACATGGCGTAGACTTTCCGCTGGATGAAGCGATGAAAGTATCAGTCTATGGTACGAACCGGATACTGGACTGCCTGAAAAAAAACGGGGTGAAAGCTACCTTCTTCTGTACAAGCAATTTTGCAGAAAATGCGCCGGAGGTGATGCGGCGCATTATGGACGAAGGACATGAAGTGGCTGCGCATGGATGTGACCATTGGCAGCCGCAGGCTTCCGATGTCAGCCGTTCAAAAGAAATCTTGGAACGTCTTACCGGCAGAACGATAGAAGGCTATCGCCAACCGCGTATGTTTCCCGTATCAGATACAGAACTTGAACGAATGGGGTATGTGTACAACTCCTCACTGAATCCCGCATTTATCCCCGGAAGATATATGCATTTATCAGAGCCGCGTACCTGCTTTATGACAGGCAAACTACTTCAAATCCCGGCTTCTGTAACTCCATGGATTCGTTTCCCGCTATTTTGGCTGTCTTGTCATAATCTGCCGATGTGGCTTTATCAAAGCCTGGTAAACCGGGTATTGAAACATGACGGATATTTTGTGACCTATTTCCACCCATGGGAGTTCTATCCGTTGGGTGAACATCCTGAATTTAAAATGCCTTTTATCATCCGCAACCATTCCGGCAAAGGAATGGAGGAACGTTTGGATATGCTTATCCGCAACCTGAAAGAAAAAGGCTATCCTTTTATGACTTACTCGGAGTTTGCGCAGATAAAACTGGCTGAACTAAATAAACCGGACGAAAAATGATTAAATTGGCTATTGTATCCCCCTGCTATAATGAGGAGGAAGTGTTGGAAGAGTCAACCACCCGTTTGACAGCTTTGTTTGATGACTTGGTGGCGAAAAAAAAGATCAGTGCCGACAGTTTTGTGCTCTTTGTGAATGATGGCAGTAAAGATCGTACATGGAGCATTATTAAACAACTGCACCGGACGAATCCATATATAAAAGGAATGAACCTGGCTCGCAACGTGGGACATCAGTATGCTATCATGGCCGGTATGATGACCGCTAAAGATTGGAGCGATGCCGTTATTACCATTGATGCCGATTTGCAGGATGATCTGAATGCGATTGAGGAGATGATCGATGCTTATACACAAGGATATGATGTTGTATACGGGGTGAAAGTATCCCGCCAGGCAGATCCGATGCTGAAACGTCTTTCCGCAACCGCTTTTTATAAATTACAGCACCGGATGGGAGTAGAGACAATCTACAATCATGCGGATTTTCGTTTTTTGAGTAGGAGAGTACTGGAACAGTTGTCTCATTATCAAGAGCGCAATGTCTATTTGCGTGGTATTATCCCATTACTGGGTTTCCCTTCCACTACGGTAGATGATGTGATCCGGGAACGGACAGCCGGAACCTCCAAATATACAGTGAGAAAGATGTTCAGCCTGGCCTTGGACGGAATAACCTCTTTCTCGGTGAAGCCGATTTACGGTATTGTTTATCTGGGAATTATATTTGTTTTTATCAGTATACTGATAGGAATTTATGTTTTGTATTCTTTAATTTCGGGTACGGCTGAGCATGGCTGGGCATCTTTGATGTTGTCTGTCTGGTTTGTCGGTGGAATTGTTCTAATGTCAATAGGAGCTGTCGGGTTGTATATTGGGAAAATCTATAAAGAAGTAAAACGTCGTCCGCTTTATAATGTGGAAGAAGTACTATACGATGACCAAGATAAGTAAAGCTATATTTGACAGGCATCCGGACTGGCGGGATAAGTTTTGGCAATTTGTTCGTTTCGGAGTTGTCGGCACTGTATCCTCGGCTATTCATTACGGAGTGTATTGTCTGGTTTTACTGGTTGCAAACGCCAATATCTCTTTTACGGCAGGTTATGCCGTCGGATTTATTTGCAATTATTTCCTGACTACCTTTTTTACTTTTCGTTCCAAGCCCTCGTCTCGCAATGCGGTTGGGTTTGGCTTTAGTCATCTGATTAATTATCTGCTTGAGATTGGTTTGTTGAATCTCTTCCTTTGGATGGGGGCAGGCGAACTTCTGGCGCCGATACTGGTGATGATAATTGTAGTACCTATCAATTTCCTAATTCTTCATTTCGTTTATATCTACAAAGGGAGAAAATAATTTTATTAAATCTCTTTCATTTAATTCATAAAAAGAAAAGGCTATTATGAAACGTTTTCTAAATCTTATTGTATATATACTTACGATACATGTTTCGGCTTTGCTGATCGCAGGACTGTTTCGCCTGGTACTTTTTATCTCATCCTATCATCAATTGACTTCTGAAGCCTTGTCGGATAAGAGCCTTTCAATGCTTGCTTTTGTGCATGGTGTCTGGTTTGATAATGTGATCGGTTGTTACATACTTCTGTTGCCGCTGGCAATTGCGGTGGTGTGTGGAGTCTGCAACTACTATGGGAAAGCATTGTTCCGTTTTTTCACAATCTTTTTCAGTGTGTTTTATGGACTGGTCTATTTAATCAGTGCGTCGGACATACCCTACTTTGCCTATTTCTTTAAGCATATCAATTCTTCTATATTCGAATGGTTCGGTTATGCAGGAACTACCGCCGGAATGATATTGGGAGAAAGTGCCTATTACTTGTCCATCGGATTATTCCTGCTCTTCTTGGCCGGGTTCATAGTATGGCTTGTCTGGCTGTCGCGTTATTTCCATCGTCGTAGCCTTACCATTTCCGTTTCGTTCCCATTTTGGAAGAGAGGAGTTGTGGTTCTGGTCGGAGCTTGTCTGATCGGCCTCTGCATCTTTGGAATTCGGGGGCGTACAGGTTATAATCCGATCAAAGTGAGTGCGGCATATTTCTGTCAGGATGCTTTTCTGAATCAATTGGGAGTAAGTCCGACTTTTAATCTGTTGACGAGTGTGATGGATGATATGCGTCCTGAAAATAAATACTTGCATCTGATGGATGAGCAGGAAGCCATAACTAAGGCGCAAGCTCTGCTCAACCGTCAGGGAGAGGTAGCTGTCTCACCGTTGGCTGTGTACAGACATGCTTCAAAAGCAGATAGTGTGCAGCAAGGTCGCCCCAATGTTGTACTGATTATGATGGAATCCATGTCCAGTAAACTGATGAAGCATTTCGGGCAATCAGAAACGCTGACTCCTTTCCTGGATAGTCTGTATACCCGTTCTATTAGCTTCCGTAATTTCTATTCGGCAGGAATCCATACGAATCATGGTTTGTATGCCACCTTATATTCTTTCCCGGCGATGATGAAACGAAACCTCATGAAAGGCTCTGTCATTCCCCGCTATTCGGGACTGCCTACTGTCCTGAAAGAAAACGGTTATTATAACCTTTTCTTTATGACGCACGAAGGGCAGTATGATAATATGAACGCTTTTTTCCGGACAAACGGCTATGATGAAGTGTTCTCACAAGAAAATTATCCGGCTGATAAGGTTGTGAATAGCTTCGGAGTACAGGATGATTTCCTGTATGACTATGCAATTCCGGTATTGAATCAGCGGGCTGCCACCGGAGAGCCTTTCTTTGCTACTTTGCTGTCCATCAGCAATCATCCGCCGTATGTGATACCTCCTTTCTTCCATCCGAAAACGAGTGAACCCGAGACGCAGATTGTTGAGTACGCGGATTGGGCTTTGCGTAAGTTTTTTGAAGAGGCACGTAAACAGCCCTGGTTTGATAATACGATATTTGTGTTGGAAGGAGATCATGGCAAATTGGTGGGAGACGCCGAATGTGAGCTGCCGGAATCTTATAACCATATCCCGCTGATGATTTACTCCAGCCGTATTCATCCGGAAGAGAAAAACACTTTTGGAGGTCAGGTAGATATACAGCCTACGATATTGGGGCTGTTGAATATTGATTATCTACAGAATAATTTTGGAGTGGATTTGCTGAAAGAAGAACGTCCCTGTATGTTTTATACTGCCGACAATATGATTGTGGGACGCAATGATACGTTATTGTATCTTTATAATTACGAGACGCAGCAGGAATTTACTTATCATATAGACAATGGCAAATTGAAAGCCGTTCCGATGGATGATCGCTTTTTGCCTTTAAAAGAATATAGTTTTTCCATGCTCCAATCGGCAGAGTTCCTTGTGAAGCATGGAAAAACGGTAAATTCTGTCCCTTTTACTCAACAATAGGAGTAGTTTCGGTTTTTTCAGGCTGTTCGTTTTTAATGAACTTGTATACTTTGGCTATTTGCCGGAGCACTCGTTTAGGAGATTCGTAAACCTGTTCGAACTGATACCCCTCTTTCTCAAATTCAGGAAGATATTTCTCTGCGTCATTGGTGCCGATCAACAAGAAACCTTTGGCAGGACGTTTTTGGTAGAAGTTGTCGAGACGGTTATTCAGGTAGAAATTAATCTCGAAGTAATGTACAGGGTCACCTGCTGCATGCAGACTTTCTTCAATGAATTCGTACATAGTTCCTTCGCTTTCCGGCGCAATCTTTTCGATCTCTGCAGCGACGAATTTGACGGATTTCGAATTTAATGCTGCTGGCTGATAAGCACCGTCTAATGCAAGGTATAATCCCATGGTAAGCACGACGAGGGCATACAGGAAGCGGTTGCTCAATGCATGTTTCCGTTGATAGAACCACCAGTAGATACCGAGGACGGTAGGAACGGAAATCAGCAACAAGGCCCCTGCACCGCTGATATTCTGTATGGCGCGCATGAAATTAATGTTGTCCTGTGCGTGACGGCCATGGAAGATTGTTTCAGGGATGAGCCCGCATTTTAACACAATGAAGCAAGTGAACAGCAACAGGCTGATTGCCGCAAGAATACTTCCATATACTTTGATGACTTTGGATTGCTTCTTGACCAGATAAAATAGATATTTGGCAAGAAAATAAGCAATGAAAGGATAGATAGGCATCAGGTAGACGCTGCGTTTGCTCTGCGGAATGCAGTAGAAAACGAAGATGACGACGATGCTGGTGAAAGAGAATAAATCCACCGGATCCATATTCTTTATCCAAGCAGTGAAACGTTTCCACCAGGCGGCTGGCTGGATATTGAACTTACGGTAAGTCAGGCTGAACAGAGAAAGTACGATTAACAGTGTCCAGGGAACATATCCGGCAAACAAGGTCACAAAATTATAGTGCCAGGGGTTCACGCATGAATCATAACTCATGGTATTCGTCATACGGCCGAGGTTTTCTTCCATCACTAATGCGAGGAATTCTTCTCCACCTTGTTGGTAAGCAGCTACATACCAGCAGATAGGCAGGATGAGAGAAAGGATAGCCCAGGCGGAAAGCAGCAGGAATGCCTTGAAGAAGTTGACACCTCGGAGCAACAAGAATATGCCTACAACTAAGCATGGAATGATAGTACCTACCGGTCCTTTAGTCAGTGTTCCGCAACTCATCAGGAGAATGGCCAGCCAGGGAATACCTTTGAGCCCCTTCTCATACCATCTGTAGAGACAATATAGAGCGCCAACGGTGAGAGCTGTCAATACCATGTCCACCCGGCAGTTGGCTCCGGCCCGGTGTAATTCGAAATTAGTCAGGGTAATAAAGGCGGCCAATAACGCCAGTTGCACTCCTTTTCTTTTGGCAAAGAACAGAAAGCCGCAGAGAGTCATGGCAATCAAGGCGATGGCGGACGGCAGGCGGGAGGTCATTTCTGTGACTTGCCCTCCGTTCACTACTGCTGATACAGCAGCGATGCTCCAATGGAAGAAAGGCGGTTTGTAAGCCATTTCTCCTCCGTTGTTTCTGGGTAAGATCCAGTTTCCGCTATCCAGCATGGAATAGGAAACAATAGCTTCGCGAGGCTCACCTTTCGTGTGGTATTCCGACAAGCCGAGGAAAGGCAGGATAGTAACTACGCAAATGACTAATAACAGCCAGAAAGCTTTGTTTGAAGTCAATGTTTTCATCTTTTCTTATGATTGAAATTTATGTTCTTTTATTTTCTGCCGAAGTCGGCCGGAATTTCTCCCCATTCTTTCGTTTCCCATTTCAGGATACGAGTGGTATATGTATTTTCCCGCAACCATTTTTCTGCCCGTTCGATCAATAAAAACAGTTCTTCCGTTTCCGGAGTGCGGGGGAGCTTGGTTTTGCACTTCTTCTGTCGTACCCAGCTGATCGCATTGGCGCTGTCGCTGTAAATAGGCATGTCGAAACCTTTGTTCTTCAACAACGCCAACCCGTGTACGATGGCTAGAAACTCACCGATATTATTCGTGCCTTTCATCGGGCCGAAATGAAAAATTTCCTGACGGCTGGCAATGTGTACTCCACGATACTCCATCGGTCCCGGATTGCCGCTACAGGCTGCATCGACTGCCAGGCTATTGTCGATCACGCAAGGGGGTAAAGTATCTGACGAAGGTTTGGAACCTCCTGATTTAGACTTTGCATTTTTGCCGATATAAGCATAGGGAGACATTGTCAACGCGCGTTCCGCTTCTTCGCGCGTATCGAATGATTTGTATTTGGCAGCTTCGTATCCTTTGATTTGAAGCTGGCAGTCTGTCCAGGAAGTGTAAATCCCGGGTGTGACGCCTTCCCATACGACATAAAATTTTTGTTTTGCCATTTTTCTGACGATAAATTTAGATAGCCAATGAATTGACGCTGCGAAGGTACAAATATATTCTCTAACTGAACAAGTTAGGGGGGATACTTGTTATAAAAAAAAGAGAGTTTTAAGAATATAAAATAAGAAAGGAACTATGATGGAAAGATCTTTTAGTGAAGCTTTGAAACAACGTCGGACTTACTATTCAATTACTAATCAGTCACCTATATCCGATCAGGAGATCGAATGTATCGTTAATATGACCGTGCGTCACGTACCGTCAGCATTCAATTCACAGACTACACGTGTGGTGCTCCTGTTGGGAGAATCTCATAAGAAACTGTGGCAGATCGTGAAAGATGCATTGAAGAAGATTGTACCGGCTGAAGCTTTTGCAAAGACAGAAGAGAAGATAGATCATTCCTTTGCCTGTGGCTACGGAACTGTACTGTTCTTTGAGGATCAAAAGGTAGTGAAAGGACTTCAGGAGGCTTTCCCGTCTTATCAGGAGAACTTCCCGGGATGGTCATTGCAGACTTCTGCCATGCACCAGCTGGCTATCTGGGTGATGCTTGAGGATGTAGGTTTCGGAGCATCGCTGCAACACTATAACCCGTTGATTGATGAAGAAGTGCGCCGTGCATGGAACTTGCCGGAACATTGGCATCTGATTGCGGAAATGCCGTTCGGACTTCCTATTGGCAAACCGGGTGAAAAAGAATTTCAGCCGCTTGAAGAACGGGTGAGAATCTTTAAATAAATCGGGAATGAAGAATGAATAATGAAGAATTGGATGGCATAATGGCTAAAATTCTTCATTCTTCATTCTTCATTCTTCATTAAATGATTAATTTTGTGAGCAAAATTAGTCATTTATGGTTCGTATCTTTCTTACCGGCTATATGGGTGCCGGAAAAACGACGTTGGGTAAAGCATTTGCCCGGCAAATGAATATACCGTTCGTTGATCTGGACTGGTATATCGAAGAGCGTTTTCACAAAACCGTTGGAGAATTATTCACTGAACGAGGCGAAACAGGATTCAGGGAACTGGAGCGGAATATGCTTCATGAAGTAGCCGAGTTTGAGAATGTGGTAATTTCGACGGGAGGTGGAGCGCCTTGTTTTTTTGATAATATGGACTTTATGAACCGGACCGGAAAGACGGTTTTTCTCGATGTGCATCCGGATGTGCTGTTCAGACGCTTGCGTGTGGCTAAACAGCAACGCCCTATTCTTCAGGGGAAAGAGGATGACGAACTGAAAGCGTTCATCGTTCAGGCGCTTGAGAAACGCGCGCCTTTTTATCACCAGGCACAATATATCTTTAATGCAGATGAATTGGAAGACCGTTGGCAGATTGAAACATCAGTGCAACGTTTGCAACAACTTCTCGGATTATAATCTGTGCCTAAATTGTATATCAGACTTTATTTTTTTGATACTCTTTATTGTTCATTCAGTCAATATTAGTACCTTGCACTCGTTATGAGATTTTTTTATTGACTAATAACACAAAATTAAGGTAAAGTCTATATCATGAAAATTTTAAAAGAGAAATTTGGAGAGTTATCCGCTAGAATTAAAGCATCCGGACAGCCTGCAAGAGTATGGTTTCCACAGTATACACCGGCCTCATTATTAAATGCGGAAAATTGGTGGGAAGCATTGGCTGTATGTGAATATGCTTTGGACACAAAAGAAGACGAGAAATTAACAGAAGATTTTTTTGAACTGATATTCAGTGCTTTTGACTGTAACGTAGAGGTCGATCTCAACGCAGAAGAATATGAATTCTGGTGGGAGAAGGTGATACAGGTATGTGACCGTGTAGCTGTGTTTAGCGGCGCGGGATGGGCACAGAAAGGTGCGCAATATTCTGAAGCCCGTTATGGAAAGCGGGATATGAGTTATTTGTTTCCGTATTACGAAAAGGCTGCCGATATGGGTTGGGCTGAAGCGGAAGCAACTGTTGCCTATTGGCTATACATGGGATTCTATTGCGAACAAAATAAAGAAGAGGGCGAACGACGTTTTGCCGCTCTCACTTCTCCCGAAGCTATTTTATGGGGAAAACATTATCGTGCTTTTGTCGAAGAATTTACAGGCGATAAAGCGAAAGCATCGCAGATGCGTCATGACCTGCTTGCCGAACTGCCTGAAGGAGAACGTTTGCGTGCTCATGTATATGCAGCACTGGGAGACGCGCTCGACAGGGCGGAAGGCAGTGTGGCAGAGGAAGCTGCTTACTACGAAAAGTCTCTGGAGATAGTTCCCAATCTTTATAGTCTTAAAAATCTGGCTACCCTTTATTTCCGTTATCCGGAACTGAATAAACCGAAAGAACTGGGCTTTGAACTTTGGAAAAAAGCCTGGCATGCAGGGGTGTGGTCTGCCGCTAACTTCCTGGGATATAATTATCAGGAAGAAGAATGGCTGGATATGCCGAAAGCTATTGAATGGCTGGAAAAGGGGATGCTTTATTGTGAATCTTACAGTGCGTATGAACTGGCGCTGATCTACCTGTATAATGATGAATATAAGAACGTGGAACGTGGACTGATGTGTCTGAACCGTTGCGTGGAAGATAACTATATACAAGGTATAGAAGGACTGGCTAATGTCTATTTCAACGGTGAATTGGTGGAAGAGGACATGAATCGTGCGAAAGAATTGTTGGAGAAGGCTATTGAGTTGGGTTCGGGAAATGCAGCTTATCGTCTAGGCTGGATGTATGAGCGTGGCTTCTTGTCTGAACAACCGGATTATGTGAAGGCGTTAGAGTATTATGAAAAGGCAGCTTCGCTGAACAATGCCGACGGATATTGTCGGATGGCGCTTTACCTGGCTAATGGATACAGCGGTGTAAAAGATGCCGATAAGTCGAGAGAATGTTATGAAAAAGCAGCCGAACTGGGTTCCTGCTTTGCTCTTGTAGAACTGGCGTTCTTGTATGAGAATGGCGATGGAGTGGAGAAGAACTATGAAAAGGCATTTGAACTGATTAGTAGGGCTGCCGGACAGGGTTATCCTTATGCGATGTTCCGTTCTGGTCTTTATATGGAAAAAGGTGTTCTTGGCGAAGCAAAACCGGAAGAGGCTTTCGCTTGGTATACAAAGGCGGCTGAAGCGGATGATAATGATGCGATTTTTGCTCTGGGACGCTGCTATAAAGAAGGAATCGGAACGGCAGAAGACTGGGATAAGGCACTCGAATGGTTCGGCAAAGGAGCGGAGAAGGAAGAGTCCCGTTGTCTGACAGAGCTGGGCCTGGCTTATGAAAATGGCAATGGCGTGGAAGAAAATCCGCAAAAGGCTGTGGAATATATGATGAAAGCTGCTGAACAGGACTATGGTTATGCCCAGTTTAAGATGGGAGACTATTATTTCTTTGGTTGCGGTCCCTGTCTGGAAGACAATAAAAAGGCTATGGAATGGTATGAGAAGGCTGTGGCCAACGAAATTCCAATGGCAATGTTGCGTATGGGTGAGTATTACCTGTATGATTATGACAGTCTGAACGAATCGGAAAAGGCTTTTGCCTATTTCAAGAAAGCTGCCGAATACGAGTGGTATAGCGAAGGATTGGGTATCTGTTATGAAATGGGTATCGGAGTGGAAGATAATGAAACGGAAGCTTTTAAATATTATACGCTGGCTGCGGATAATGGAAATACGATGAGTATGTATCGTACCGGACTTTGCTATTACAACGGAGTAGGTGTGAAACAGAACTATGCCGAAGCTTACCGCTGGTTTACGGATGCGGCAGGGAATGAAAATATTGCTGCGACTTATTATCTCGGTAAGATGATGATGTATGGCGAAGGTTGTACTCCTGATCCGGAAGCTGCGGTGCAATGGCTGCTGAAAGCTGCTGAAAAAAATAGCGACAAAGCGCAATTTGAACTTGGAAATGCCTATCTGACGGGCAAAGGCGTGGAAGAAAACGATGAAATTGCAATGGAATGGTTCGAAAAGGCCGCAGAGAATGGCAATGAGAAAGCTCTTAAAATTACCGGAAGGAGGAGAAAGTAAAAGAGGAACATGGAAAAAGAAGGGAATAATCTGTTTCAGGTCAATCTTAAAGGTATGATTGCCCTGTTATCAGAGCACATTTATAGTAACCCGAATACTTTTGTTCGCGAATTGTTGCAGAATTGTGTAGATGCCATCACGGCACTACGCAATATCGACGAGAATTATAAAGGACGTATCGATGTCTTTCTGAATGAAGACAAAACGGTGGTGTTCAGGGATAATGGAGTCGGACTGAAAGAAGAGGAAGTTTATCGTTTTCTGACGGTTATCGGAGAGAGTTCAAAACGGGATACTCCCGATGCGGACGATTTTATCGGAAGGTTCGGTATCGGATTGTTATCTTGTTTTGTGGTGACTAATGAAATCACCGTGGAGAGTCGTTCGGCAATGGGCGGACAGCCTGTTTGCTGGTGTGGCAAAGTGGATGGGACGTATCAGCTGACTTTATCGGACGAAGAACGGCCTATCGGGTCGCAGGTGGTGTTGCATCCGAAAGGAGACTGGATGCATCTTTTTGAATATGAAACGTTTAAGAAGATACTGGTCAGTTATGGGGAAGTGTTGCCATATCCTATCTATCTGCATTATCAGGGAGAAGAGGAATTGGTAAATACGCCTTCGCCCGTATGGCTTGACCCGAAGGCGACTCGCAAAGAACTGCTGGATTATGGGGCAAAAGTATTTCAGTCGTCTGCTCTTGATGCTTTCCGGATTTATACTGACAGTGGTAAGGTAGAAGGGGTACTTTATGTTTTGCCTTTCCGCACACAATTT
Organism: Bacteroides sp. 1001302B_160321_D4; assembly: GCF_015667765.1. Lineage (NCBI taxonomy): Bacteria > Pseudomonadati > Bacteroidota > Bacteroidia > Bacteroidales > Bacteroidaceae > Bacteroides > Bacteroides sp. 1001302B_160321_D4. Next base: position 25,602 of record NZ_JADPLO010000017.1, read on the forward strand.
TCAGTACGCAATTCCCATAAGGTCTACCTTAAACGTATGCTGTTGAGTGAGGACGATTGTAATCTGTTGCCGCCGTGGGCTTTCTTTATCCGTTGTCTGGTGAATGCGGACGGATTGCTGTCTACTGCTTCCCGCGAATCTTTGGTGAGCAATGACCAGTTGAAGGATGCACGGAAAGAGATCGGGATAGCTATCAAGGATTATTTGCGGGGATTGGTGCAGAATGACCGAGCCATGTTCAACCGGATCTTGGATGTTCATCACTTCCATATCAAGGCGATTGCTTCGGAAGATAATGAACTGCTCCGTTTGTTTATGGATTACCTTCCTTTTGAAACAAATAAGGGGCTGCGTGGTTTTGGAAGTATTCGCTCGGCAAGCAATGTGATATGCTATACCAAGAATCTGGAAGATTTCCGTCAGGTGCGCCGTATAGCCGGAGCACAAGGATGGCTGGTGGTGAATGCTGCTTACACTTTTGATGAGACTTTGTTGAAAAAGTATGTCCGTCTGAATCCGGAACTTACGTTGGATGAAATATCTCCTTCACGGTTGCTGGAACAGTTTGGCGAAGTAGAGGCGAATAAAGAGTTTCAGGCTTTTGAAATGAAAGCGAACGAGTTGTTGAAGCGGTTTGGCTGTGTCTGCCGTCTGAAACATTTTACTCCGGTGGATATTCCGGTAATCTTTGTGGCGGAGGAAAAGGAGAATGTAGCTAAAAGTGCCAATAATCCGTTGGCGGCTGTATTGGGGGCTGTGAATACTGCCAAGCAGATTCCACCGACACTCACTTTTAATGCGGATAACGAAATGGTGCAGACTTTATTGCAAATACAGGGAGACAATAAATTGTTTCAGCATGTGGTGCATATATTGTATGTACAATCGCTTTTGCAAGGTAAATATCCGGTGAACAGTGAAGAAATGGAGCTTTTCAACCGTTCGCTTAGCGAACTGATGACTTCGAAAATGAATGATTTTATAAATTTCCTGAATTAAAAAAAGAGTATGAGATACACACTTGAAATACAAAAACTGCTGTTGCAGACACAGAATGACAGCCTGCATCCCCGTGAAAAAGCCAATCTATTGAAAGAAGCTATCCGCATCGCTGATGAGAACGAAGATGTGGAATGGGCTACGGAGTTGAGACTGGATCTTATCTATGAACTGAATCTTCTTTCGGCAGATGCGGAAGAGATTACCGTGTTCTCTAAAATCTTGGATGATTACGAGAATCACAAGGATGTAATCAAAGAAGATGACTTGTTGTGGAAATATAAATGGATCTGGGCTTGTACGTTCGATCTGCCGGAAATTCCGATGGAACAGGTGAAAGCGATCGGTGAGGATTATAAAACCCGTATTCTGCGGAATGGATATTCTTTGCGGAGTTATTATCACCGCTGGTCTGTGGAATGTATTTGGATGCGCCAGTATGACAAGGCGAAAGAATATATTGACAAGATGCTGAATGAAAAGATAGACGATCAGTCGTGTGAGGCTTGCGAACTGAATTTTATGCTGGATTATTATCTGGAAACAGGGCAGTTTGATGAGGCTTACAGCCGGGCGCAGCCATTGATTAATAAGCAGGTCACCTGTTATGAAGCCAATTTGCGGGCTTACTTGAAGCTTTCTTATTATGCACAGAAAGCTGGCAAACCGGAGGTTGCCGCCGATATGTGTGCACGCGCCGAAGAAGCATTGCTGGGAAGAGAAAAGGATGAATATCTTTTGCTTTACTTGGGATTGTTTATTGCTTATAATATAATGACGAAGCCGGAAAGAGGCTGGGAGTATGCCGAGCGGTGCATCGGTTGGAGCTTGCGTACGAATACGTTGAAGAAATATCGCTTCTCTTGCGATATGGTAGAGGCCTTGAAGTATGAGACCTGTCCGGAAGTCTCCTTGTCGTTGCCGGAGGAATTCCCTCTTTATCGTCCGGACGGAATTTATCAGGTCAGTGAGCTTCGCAATTATTTCTATCAGCAGGCGGAAGAGCTGGCACTTCGCTATGACGCCCGCAACGGAAATAGTGGTTATATGGACCGTTTGAAACAATTAATGTCCAATTAATTGCCAACATGTAGATTAATCCGTATTTTTGCCGTCCAATTATTTACTAAAAACACTGAATAACAGAAAATGAGAAAGTGGCGTATTGAAGATTCTGAGGAACTCTACAACATCACAGGTTGGGGTACCTCGTACTTTGGTATTAATGACAAAGGTCATGTCGTTGTTACACCTCGTAAAGATGGAGTATCCGTTGATTTGAAAGAACTGGTCGATGAGTTACAATTGCGTGATGTGGCATCTCCCATGCTGGTGCGTTTCCCGGATATTTTGGACAACCGTATTGAAAAGATGTCGTCCTGCTTTAAACAGGCAGCCGAGGAGTATGGTTATAAAGCCCAGAACTTTATTATTTATCCGATTAAGGTCAACCAGATGCGCCCTGTGGTGGAAGAAATTATCAGCCACGGAAAGAAGTTCAATCTCGGACTGGAAGCCGGTTCTAAACCGGAACTCCATGCGGTGATTGCGGTCAATACGGACTCTGACTCATTGATTGTTTGCAACGGATATAAAGACGAAAGTTATATTGAACTGGCTCTGCTTGCCCAAAAGATGGGTAAACGTATCTATCTCGTTGTGGAGAAGATGAACGAACTGAAGCTGATAGCAAAAATGGCAAAACAGCTGAATGTGCAGCCTAATATCGGTATACGTATCAAACTCGCTTCTTCCGGTAGCGGAAAGTGGGAAGAGTCGGGAGGAGATGCCAGCAAGTTCGGCTTGACTTCCAGCGAGCTTCTCGAAGCGCTCGATTTTCTGGAGAGCAAAGGCTTGAAAGATTGTCTGAAGCTGATTCATTTCCATATCGGTAGTCAGGTGACGAAGATCCGTCGTATAAAAACGGCTTTGCGCGAGGCTTCACAATTTTACGTGCAGCTCCATTCAATGGGCTTTAAGGTGGAGTTTGTTGATATTGGCGGTGGATTGGGAGTGGATTATGACGGAACCCGTTCGTCCAATAGCGAAGGTAGTGTAAACTATTCCATTCAGGAATATGTAAACGACTCTATCTCTACGCTAGTAGACGTGAGCGATAAAAATGGTATCCCGCACCCGAATATCATAACGGAAAGTGGACGTGCATTGACGGCACACCATTCTGTTCTCATCTTTGAAGTTCTTGAAACCGCTACCTTGCCCGAATGGGATGACGAGGAGGAAATTGCTCCGGATGCACACGAATTGGTGCAGGAGTTATATGGAATCTGGGATTCGCTGAATCAGAACAAGATGTTGGAAGCATGGCACGATGCGCAGCAGATCAGGGAGGAAGCATTGGACTTGTTCAGTCATGGAATCGTGGATCTGAAAACCCGCGCACAAATCGAGCGTCTGTATTGGTCTATTACACGTGAGATTAATCAGATTGCCGCCGGTTTGAAGCATGCGCCCGATGAATTCCGTGGATTGTCCAAACTGCTTGCCGATAAATATTTCTGTAACTTCTCGCTGTTTCAGTCACTTCCTGACTCTTGGGCAATTGACCAGATATTCCCGATCATGCCTATTCAGCGATTGGATGAAAAACCGGAGCGTTCGGCTACCTTGCAAGATATAACCTGCGACTCGGACGGCAAAATTGCCAACTTTATCTCTACCCGTAACGTGGCTCATTATCTGCCTGTACATGCACTGAAGAAAACAGAACCTTATTATGTGGCTGTATTCCTGGTGGGTGCTTATCAGGAGATTTTGGGAGATATGCATAATTTGTTCGGTGATACGAACGCCGTGCATGTTTCGGTGAACGAGAAAGGATATAATATCGAACAGATTATCGACGGAGAAACGGTAGCGGAGGTGTTGGACTATGTGCAGTACAATCCGAAGAAGCTGGTACGTACGCTCGAAACTTGGGTGACGAAATCAGTGAAAGAAGGAAAAATCTCCTTGGAAGAAGGAAAAGAATTCCTTTCCAACTATCGTTCGGGGCTTTACGGATATACTTATTTGGAATAACCGGCAGGGTGCCGGAGCCGGATTCTCCATTCGGTGAACTTATTAGAAATCAAGAAATGAGAGAAAAACTAACAGTTATTAAGGTGGGTGGCAAAATCGTAGAAGAGGAAGCCACCCTTCGTCAGTTGTTAAATGACTTTGCCGCTATTGACGGACATAAAGTGTTGGTTCATGGTGGCGGTCGTTCGGCAACAAAGATTGCCGCGCAACTGGGTATTGAAAGCAAAATGGTAAATGGTCGTCGGATTACCGATGCCGAAACGTTGAAAGTCGTAACGATGGTGTACGGCGGATTGGTGAATAAAAACATTGTGGCAGGTCTGCAAGCACGCGGAGTCAATGCACTCGGATTGACCGGAGCGGATATGAATGTAATCCGTTCGGTGAAACGTCCGGTGAAAGAAGTAGACTACGGGTTTGTGGGGGATGTGGAACAGGTGGATGCCACTTTATTGTCGGATTTGATACATAAAGGCGTTGTTCCCGTGATGGCTCCATTGACACACGACGGTCACGGCAATATGTTGAATACGAATGCAGATACCATTGCCGGGGAAACAGCGAAAGCGTTGTCGGCTCTGTTTGATGTGACATTGGTGTATTGTTTCGAGAAGAAAGGTGTGTTGCGTGACGAGAATGATGACGACAGTGTGATTCCTCAAATCACCCGTGCCGAATTTGAACAATATGTAGCCGATGGCGTTATTCAAGGAGGTATGATTCCTAAGTTGGAAAATTCTTTTGAAGCAATAAATGCAGGAGTTTCTGAAGTGGTAATTACTTTAGCGTCAGCGATTAACGACTCTGGAGGAACGAGAATAAAAAAATAATTCAAAAAAAAGTAGTGGGCGACTGTAACTTTTCATATCCTAGCCCGTCATTATTATAGAGATGCAAGAAATCAGCTTCCGAAACGATATTTTGCCGTTGAAGGATAAACTCTTTCGATTGGCTCTCAGAATCACCCTGGATAGGGCCGAAGCCGAGGATGTCGTTCAGGATACCATGATAAGAGTGTGGAACAAGCGTGATGAGTGGTCTCAATTTGAATCGGTCGAAGCCTATTGCCTGATAGTGGCAAAGAACCTGGCGATAGACCGGAGTCAAAAGAAAGAAGCTCAAAATGTGGAACTCACCCCCGAAATGGAGGAAGAACCTGATGCAAACAGTCCGTACGACCAGATGATTCATGATGAAAGAATGAATATCATTAATAGACTGGTAAACGAACTTCCCGAAAAACAGCGGCTTATCATGCAACTGAGGGACATTGAAGGTGAAAGCTATAAAAAAATTGCAACCTTGCTGAATCTGACAGAGGAACAAGTCAAAGTGAATCTCTTCAGAGCCAGGCAAAAAGTAAAACAAAGGTATTTAGAAATTGACGAATATGGATTATAAGGATATAGAACAGCTCCTCGAGCGATACTGGCAATGCGAAACTTCCGTTGAGGAGGAAGCAACATTGCGCGACTTCTTCGCAAAGGAAGAAGTTCCGGCTCATTTGCTTCGCTATAAGAATCTGTTTGTTTATCAGCAGGTTCAGCAGGAAGTAGGACTGGGCGAAGACTTTGATGCACGTATTCTGGCAGAGGTGGAGCCTACGGTAGTAAAAGCGAAACGTTTGACACTGACCGGTCGTTTTATTCCTCTGTTCAAGGCCGCTGCCGTAATTGCAATCATCCTTTCTTTGGGGAATGTGGCACAACATTCTTTCTCCGGAGATGATGGAAGTGTATTGGCTACGGATACCATTGGTAAACAAGTAACTGCACCGTCGGTCGCTATCTCAAATGATGTGAAAGCGGAACAGGTCCTGGCGGATAGCCTGGCGAAGATCAACCACAAGGTGCAAGTTATAAACGAATAGACATTTTCATTTGCTTTAAACATATAATATAGTTAGTGTGCTTAATTAAAACAACAACGAAGGCGAAACTGTGAAGTTTTCAATTCTCTCAAATTTTTATAATGAAACTAACTAAATAAATGGGCTACCGCGCGATGCAGTAGCCCTTTTATGTTTTTAAACTGTCTTTATTTAAACTGTCTTTATTTGATCTGCCGTATATTTTTTCGTGGCGCATCCACTTCTTGAGGATCTCCTTTATAGGCAATATCACCGCTTCCTTTGACGCGGGCAACCAGCTTCTGACTGGCATAGCAGCTGATGTTGCCGGAGCCGCTAATGCTTGCGTCTGTGTTTTCTGCTTGCAAATCGGCAGCCTGAATATTTCCTGATCCGGCAATAGAATAGCTCGCTTGAATGGCTTTGCCGTTCAGATTGATATTGCCCGAACCGGAAATACTTGCCTGACATTCCTGACTTTCTATTTGTTGTAGTCTTACATCTCCCGAACCATTAATTGAAACGGCCATTTTTTGGCAATTGAATCCTTCTCCCTGAATGTCGCCCGAACCGTTGATGTGGAATTCAATATCTTTAGAGGTTTGTATCCCATTGATTAATCTTATATTTCCTGAACCGTTGACCGACAGCTTATTCAGCTCCGGAGCAAAAACTTTTATTTCCAGTTTTCCTTTCCAGATAGTGACATTCTTCTTGAATTTTATAATGAATGTACTACCCTCCACATACGTTTCTATAAGTGGTATGATGTTGTCGGAACCATGAATTTCGACATGGCTGCATGTGTCTTGCCAATAACTGATGTTGGCACTTCCCACTAGTTTGATTTCATTGAAGTGGTCGGCTTTCACTTCTTTGGAGATGTAATTCTTGCTGCCTACGATGTGTTTTCCCTGCAAGCAAGAGCCGGCAGTAAGTACTAGAAACATTCCCGTGACTAATACGAGCAATAAACTTGTTTTCATAATTACGCTTTTCTATGATTGATATAATGGTTAGACGGAAGAACTTGATCTAAAGTTGCATCTTCCATAAAGTTTTTCGTTAGCGTCTTCTTTTTTATTACTTTTGTGGCTGTTGATAGGAGGATTATAATGGATAAGATTATAGAAGATGATGAGTTAGGGCGTCTGGTGATACGCGTCAATTCACGTGCGAGAAGTCTTGTGTTTCGTACCAAGAGTGATGCTGTTTATGTTTCAGTTCCTCCTGGTACCACCCTGAAAGAAGTGAAACAGGCCATCGAGAATTTGCGTGGAAAACTTCTGGCCTCCCGGCAAAAAATCGCTCGTCCGTTGATTGATTTGAATTATAAGATTGATGCGGAGCATTTTAAACTATCTTTAGTGTCGGGCGAGAAAGATCAGTTTCTGGCTAATTCCCGTCTGGGGGTGATGGAGATTGTTTGTCCGCCTCATGCCGATTTTACAGATGAGAAACTGCAAAGCTGGTTGCATAAGGTTATTGAAGAATCGTTGAGGCGAAATGCAAAAAGTATTCTGCCTTCACGTTTGGCTTTCTTGTCCAAGCAATGCGGATTGCCCTATTCGAGTGTGAAAATAAACTCCAGTCAGGGCAGATGGGGGAGTTGTTCGGCTCGAAAAGCTATTAATTTATCCTATTACCTGGTTTTGCTACCTTCTCATTTGATAGACTACGTGTTGTTGCACGAATTATGCCATACCCGCGAGATGAATCATAGCGAACGATTCTGGGCGTTACTTAATCAATTTACAGAAGGAAAAGCATTGACCTTGCGGGGAGAATTGAGAAAGTACCGTACGGAAATATAAAATGCTTTACAGCCAAGATAATATTCTCGCATTGTCACGAACTTAGTTTATTCTATCTTGGGTAAAGCCTTGTAAGCTCCTATTTCTGGCTGTCTTCTAAATCTTATACATTCCTGATGATGGTTCGTTATGATACGTAATAGGGGGATATGTCTTTATTATTTGGCTAATTGTTTAATCCCGTCCGATTCTTTTTCAAACTGATAAGCCCCTCCTTTTTCGCTAAGATCAAATGTAGAGACTAATTCTGTGTTATTATCTACGATCAATAAAGCGCTTTGTTCTGCAAAACGTCCCACTTCTACCGTGTAAGGCTCTTCCGATATGGTTTTATTCGAAATGAGGCTGTCGTTGACAAACAAAGAGATAGAATCTCCGGCAAAACCTTTTACCAGACTGATTGTGTAGCTTTCGATGAAATGACGTTCTTCCTGCTTTTCCCGTTGTAGCCGCATACTCATGTATACGAAAATAACCACGACAAAAATGACGGCAAAAGCAAGAATTCCGTTACCTACCATAAACTGTTTATTTGTGTTGAGACGATGTGCCATAGTCGTTATTTTTTGAATTGTGGCGTAAAGATACGAATATAGCACTGTTAATTCATACTTTTTTTCTTTAATCTTTTGTAGTCGAATAGATTATTTATATCTTTGCAACCGGAAACGGATGAAAGGTGGAGGGGCAATTAAGCTCCTTTTTTTGTTCTTATATAGTTAATAAATGATAGAAAAGAAAACTGTTTGTCAGATTGTAGATGAGTGGCTGGAAGGAAAAGACTACTTTTTAGTAGAAGTAACTGTGAGCCCGGATGACAAAATTGTGGTCGAAATTGACCATGCAGAAGGTGTTTGGATCGAAGATTGTGTGGAGCTTAGCCGCTACATAGAGTCAAAACTGAACCGTGAAGAGGAAGATTATGAACTGGAAGTAGGGTCGGCCGGTATCGGACAGCCCTTTAAAGTACTGCAACAGTATTATATCCACATCGGACAAGAAGTGGAGGTATTGACTAAAGACGGACGCAAACTGGCCGGCATACTGAAAGATGCCGATGAAGAGAAGTTTACGGTAGCGGTACAAAAGAAAGTAAAACTAGAAGGAGCAAAACGTCCGAAACTGCAAGAAGAGGACGAAACCTTTACTTATGAGCAAATAAAATATACTAAATACTTAATTAGCTTTAAATAGTTATGGCCAAAAAAGAAGAAACAATCAGCTTGATTGATACATTTTCGGAATTTAAGGAACTGAAGAATATCGATAGAACGACGATGGTTAGCGTACTCGAAGAGTCGTTCCGTAGCGTAATCGCGAAAATGTTTGGCACCGATGAGAATTACGACGTGATCGTGAACCCGGATAAGGGTGACTTCGAGATCTGGCGTAACCGTGAAGTTGTGGCCGATGAAGATTTGACTAACCCGAATATGCAGATTTCGTTGAGCGAAGCACAGAAAATTGATGCTTCCTACGAAGAAGGTGAAGAGGTGACTGATGAAGTGATCTTTGCCAAATTCGGACGTCGTGCTATCCTGAATCTCCGCCAGACATTGGCTTCCAAGATTCTGGAACTTGAGAAAGACAGTATTTATAATAAATATATAGATAAGGTAGGTACGATCATCAATGCAGAAGTGTATCAGATCTGGAAGAAAGAAATGTTGCTCTTAGATGATGAAGGAAACGAGTTGCTGTTGCCTAAGACCGAACAAATCCCGAGCGATTTCTATCGCAAAGGTGAAACGGCCCGTGCAGTAGTTGCCCGCGTGGATAACAAGAATAATAATCCTAAGATTATCTTGTCACGTACTTCTCCCGTTTTCCTGCAACGTTTGTTCGAGATGGAAGTACCCGAAATTAATGATGGTTTGATTACCATCAAGAAGATTGCCCGTATCCCTGGCGAACGTGCCAAGATCGCGGTAGAATCTTACGATGACAGAATCGACCCTGTAGGAGCCTGTGTAGGTGTAAAGGGAAGTCGTATTCATGGCATTGTTCGTGAACTTCGCAATGAGAACATCGATGTAATCAATTACACATCGAACATCTCATTGTTTATACAGCGCGCTTTAAGCCCGGCTAAGATTTCTTCTATCCGTTTGAATGAGGAAGAGAAGAAAGCAGAGGTTTTCCTCAAACCGGAAGAAGTTTCGCTGGCTATCGGTAAAGGCGGTTTGAACATCAAACTGGCCAGTATGTTAACTGAGTACACTATCGACGTGTTCCGTGAGTTGGATGAGAATGTAGCGGATGAAGATATCTATCTCGACGAATTCAGAGACGAAATCGACGGATGGGTGATCGACGCCATCAAGGCTATCGGCATTGATACAGCGAAGGCTGTGTTGAATGCTCCTCGTGAGATGTTGATTGAAAAGACGGACTTGGAAGAAGAGACAGTGGACGAGGTAATACGCATTTTGAAATCGGAGTTTGAAGAAGAAGGTGAAAATTCAGTAGAAAATTGAGAATTTAAAATTGAAAAATGAAAGTTATCTCTGTTATACTACATCGTAACTTTTAATTCTTCATTCTTAATTCTTCATTTAAACAAGCTCCATTTATTCATTAATTTTAAAATATGACGATAAGGTTAAACAAAGTTACAAGAGATTTGAACGTAGGAATCGCGACGGTAGTTGAGTTCCTGCAAAAGAAAGGGCATACCGTAGAGGCTAATCCTAATACCAAAATTAGCGAGGAGCAATACGCTATACTCGTAAAAGAGTTTAGTACAGATAAGAACCTTAGACTTGAATCGGAGCGTTTCATACAGGAACGTCAGAATAAGGAACGTAATAAGGCGTCTGTTTCGATTGAAGGCTTCGAAAAGCAGCCGGAGAAACAGAAGTCGGAAGATGTGATTAAGACAGTCGTACCTGAGGATGCACGTCCGAAGTTTAAACCTGTCGGAAAAATTGATTTGGATAAACTGAATGGTCGTAAACCTGAAAAGGTGGAGAAGGAACCGGAACAGAAACAAGAAGAACCTGTTGTAGAACGGCCTGTCGTTAAACCCGAAGTAAAAAAGGAGCCCGAGAAGAGAGAACCCGAGGTGAAGAAAGAAGAGGTGGTGATACCTCCTGTTTCTGTAGTAGAGCCTACTCCAGTGGTAGTTGAGCCCGTAGTAGTGCCGGAACCTGTAGTGGAGACGAAGCCGGTAGAAGTTGAAAAAGTAGTAGAAGAAGTGAAAAAAGAAGAGCCGAAGGTAGTAGAAACTGCACCTGTGAAGGCGGAAGAACATAAAGAAGAAAAAAAGGTGGAAACTGCACAGGCTGAAGTAACCCCGGTAGCAGAAAAAGCTCCGGAGGATGATGGTGTTTTCAAAATCCGTCAACCGGAATTAGGCGCGAAGATCAATGTGATCGGTCAGATCGACTTGGCTGCATTGAACCAGTCTACTCGTCCGAAGAAAAAATCGAAGGAGGAGAAGCGTCGCGAACGTGAAGAGAAAGAGAAAATCCGTCAGGACCAGAAGAAACTGATGAAGGAAGCCATCATCAAAGAAATCCGTAAGGATGATTCTAAAGTGGTGAAGAACGGTCCGAAAGAAAGCGCAGATGCTGCTAAGAAAAAACGCAACCGTATCAATAAAGAAAAGGTAGACGTTAATAACGTTGCGACTTCCAACTTTGCTGCGCCGAGACCTAATATACAAGGTAAAGGCGGCAATGGTAATGGCAATAACAACGGTCAGGGCGGACAAGGAAATAATAACAGAAGAAATAACAACAATAATAAGGATCGCTTCAAGAAGCCGGTTATCAAACAGGAAGTGAGCGAGGAAGACGTAGCAAAACAGGTAAAAGAAACTCTTGCACGTCTGACAACCAAAGGTAAGAACAAGACGTCCAAATACCGTAAAGAAAAGCGTGAAATGGCTTCCAACCGTATGCAGGAATTGGAAGATCAGGAAATGGCAGACAGCAAGGTATTGAAGTTGACCGAGTTTGTTACGGCTAACGAACTGGCAACGATGATGGATGTATCTGTCAATCAGGTTATCGCTACTTGTATGAGCATTGGTATCATGGTTTCCATCAACCAGCGTCTGGATGCGGAAACAATCAATTTGGTGGCAGAAGAGTTCGGATTCAAGACAGAATATGTAAGTGCGGAAGTGGCACAAGCTATCGTTGAAGAAGAAGATGCACCGGAAGATTTGCAACCGCGCGCTCCGATTGTTACAGTGATGGGACACGTTGACCACGGTAAGACCTCTTTGCTCGACTATATCCGTAAGGCGAACGTAATTGCCGGTGAAGCCGGAGGTATTACACAGCATATCGGTGCATATAACGTGCAACTGGAAGACGGTCGCCGTATTACGTTCCTCGATACTCCGGGTCACGAAGCGTTTACCGCTATGCGTGCACGTGGTGCGAAAGTAACGGATATTGCTATCATTATTGTGGCTGCCGATGATAACGTGATGCCGCAGACGAAGGAAGCAATCAATCACGCGATGGCTGCCGGTGTACCTATTGTATTTGCAATCAATAAGGTAGATAAACCGACTGCGAATCCGGATAAGATTAAAGAAGAACTGGCTGCAATGAATTACCTTGTTGAAGAATGGGGTGGTAAGTATCAGTCACAAGATATCTCTGCCAAGAAAGGTATGGGTGTGGAAGATTTGCTGGAAAAAGTATTGCTCGAAGCAGAAATGCTCGACCTGAAAGCAAATCCGGACCGTAATGCTACGGGTTCCATCATCGAATCTTCACTGGATAAGGGACGTGGATATGTAGCTACTGTATTGGTATCTAACGGTACTCTGAAAGTGGGAGACATCGTACTGGCAGGAACCAGCTACGGACGTGTGAAGGCTATGTTCAACGAACGTAACCAACGCATCAAAGAAGCAGGACCTTCCGAACCGGCTTTGGTATTGGGATTGAACGGTGCACCTGCTGCAGGTGATACATTCCATGTTGTTGAAAGCGATCAGGAAGCTCGTGAAATCACCAACAAACGTGAACAGTTGGCTCGTGAACAGGGCTTGCGTACGCAGAAGATCCTTACGTTGGATGAGTTGGGCCGTCGTATTGCTTTGGGTAACTTCCAGGAATTGAACATCATCGTTAAGGGTGACGTGGACGGTTCTGTTGAGGCATTGAGCGACTCGTTAATCAAGTTGTCTACGGAACAAATCCAGGTAAATGTCATCCATAAGGGTGTGGGAGCAATTTCCGAGTCGGATGTTTCTCTGGCTGCCGCTTCGGATGCGATTATCGTCGGATTCCAGGTACGTCCTTCGGGTGCTGCCGCTAAGATGGCTGAACAGGAAGGTGTCGACATCCGTAAGTACTCTGTCATCTACGATGCAATCGAAGAGGTGAAGGCTGCTATGGAAGGTATGTTGGCTCCGGAACTGAAGGAACAAATCACGGCAACTATCGAAATCCGCGAAGTATTCAACATTACGAAGGTGGGTTTGGTAGCCGGTGCAATGGTGAAGACCGGAAAGGTGAAACGAAGCGACAAGGCTCGTTTGATCCGCGATGGTATCGTAATCTTTACCGGAAACATCAACGCGTTGAAGCGCTTCAAGGACGATGTGAAGGAAGTAGGTACAAACTTCGAGTGTGGTATCAGTCTGGTGAACTGCAACGACATGAAGGTAGGCGATATGATCGAGACATTCGAAGAAATAGAAGTGAAACAGACTTTATGATTTATGAGTTATGATTTATGAATTATAAGGGTATAAGGCCATTCGCGAAGTAATGGTTGCAACAATAGATGGGTGGTAATGTGGTACTATTTTATATGGGACACCACCTTACCACTTTATTGTTTTATCACCTGACAGAAATATAAATCACAGATCATAATCATAGAAACATAAATCATAAATCACAAATCATAAATCACAACGTGGCAACGATTGATATCATTATCCTTATTGTAATAGGCGCCGGAGCGGTGGTAGGCTTTGTAAAAGGCTTTATCCGCCAGTTGGCTTCTATTTTGGGGTTAATAGTCGGGCTGTTGGCGGCGAAAACTTTATATGCCTCTTTGGCGGAGAAACTTTGCCCGACAGTGACGGATTCGATGACAGTTGCGCAGGTGTTGGCTTTTATCATGATTTGGATTGCCGTGCCGTTGATTTTTGTACTGATAGCTTCGTTATTGACAAAAGCAATGCAGGCAATTTCGCTGAACTGGCTGAACCGCTGGTTAGGGAGTGGGCTGGGAGCACTTAAGTTTCTGTTGTTAACGAGTGTAGTGATCGGTGCGATAGAGTTTGTGGACAGCGATAATAAGTTAATTAGTGCAACAAAAAAGGAAGAATCTTTGTTATATTATCCGATGGAAACGTTTGCGGGGATCTTTTTCCCTGCTGCGAAGAATATGACGCAACAATATATATTAGAGAATAAAGATGCAACAAGAAGAACCCAATAAAATGAAACCCAATCAGAAAGACGAACTCGAAAAGAAGACTGATAATGAGTTTGTCCGGAAATTTGCGGAGGAGAAATATAAATACGGCTTCACCACAGAGGTGCATACAGACATCATTGAGCGTGGACTTAATGAAGATGTCATTCGTCTGATTTCATCGAAAAAAGACGAACCGGAGTGGTTGCTGGAGTTTCGCCTGAAAGCGTACCGCCACTGGCTGACGCTGGAGATGCCGACTTGGGCACATCTCCGTATCCCTGAAATTGACTATCAGTCGATTTCTTATTATGCCGATCCGACGAAGAAGAAAGAAGGACCGAAGAGCATGGAGGAAGTCGATCCTGAATTGATAAAGACGTTTAATAAACTGGGTATTCCTTTGGAGGAACAGATGGCTCTTAGCGGAATGGCGGTGGATGCCGTTATGGACTCTGTTTCCGTAAAGACTACCTTCAAGGAAACGCTGATGGAGAAAGGAATTATCTTCTGCTCGTTCAGTGAAGCCGTGCGGGAACATCCTGATTTGGTGAAGAAATATATGGGCTCGGTGGTAGGTTACCGGGATAATTTCTTTGCCGCGTTGAACTCCGCTGTCTTTTCTGACGGCTCTTTTGTGTATATTCCGAAAGGAGTACGTTGTCCGATGGAACTTTCCACCTATTTCCGTATCAATGCCCGTAACACGGGGCAGTTTGAACGTACGCTGATTGTGGCGGACGACGATTCATACGTTTCTTATCTGGAAGGATGTACAGCGCCGATGCGGGATGAAAATCAGTTGCATGCCGCTATCGTTGAGATAATCGTGCACGACCGCGCAGAGGTAAAATATAGTACTGTTCAGAACTGGTATCCGGGCGATGCGGAAGGTAAGGGCGGTGTATACAACTTTGTGACTAAACGTGGTAACTGCAAGGGAGTGGATAGTAAACTATCCTGGACACAAGTGGAAACCGGTTCGGCCATCACTTGGAAATACCCTTCCTGTATTCTGACAGGCGATAACTCGACCGCTGAATTCTATTCCGTAGCTGTAACGAACAACTATCAGCAGGCTGATACCGGAACGAAAATGATTCATCTGGGCAAGAACACCCGCAGTACGATTGTAAGTAAAGGTATCTCCGCCGGACATAGTGAGAACTCCTATCGTGGGTTGGTACGTGTGGCCGAGAAAGCGAATAATGCCCGCAATTATAGCCAGTGTGACTCTCTGTTGCTGGGAGATAAATGTGGTGCGCATACTTTCCCTTATATGGATATTCACAATGAAACGGCAGTGGTGGAACATGAAGCCACAACGAGCAAGATCAGTGAAGACCAAATATTCTATTGCAACCAGCGTGGTATTCCGACAGAAGACGCTATCGGGCTTATTGTGAACGGATATGCAAAAGAAGTATTGAATAAACTTCCGATGGAATTTGCGGTAGAAGCACAGAAGTTGCTTACTATCTCATTGGAAGGAAGCGTGGGGTGATTTACTAGTTGGCAATTTACGATTTACTATTTGGCTGCGCGCTTGTAGGAGGTAAATTGTCGGTAGTATAGGTTTTTAATAGTAAATAGTAAATGGAAAAATAGTACATATAATCATGTTAGAAATAAAAGACCTGCATGCCAGCATTAATGGCAAAGAGATATTGAAGGGTATTAACCTGACGGTGAATCCCGGTGAGGTGCACGCTATTATGGGGCCGAATGGCTCCGGTAAAAGTACGCTTTCTTCCGTATTGGTGGGAAATCCGGCTTTTGAGGTAACAAAAGGTTCGGTCACGTTTTATGGAAAGAACCTGTTGGAGTTGAGTCCTGAAGATCGTAGCCATGAAGGGATCTTTCTTAGTTTCCAGTATCCGGTAGAGATTCCGGGTGTGAGCATGGTCAACTTTATGCGTGCTGCTGTGAATGAGCAACGCAAATATAAAGGTCTGCCTGCGCTGACAGCCAGTGAGTTTCTGAAACTGATGCGTGAGAAACGTGCGGTGGTAGAGCTGGATAATAAGTTGGCTAACCGTTCGGTGAATGAAGGCTTTTCGGGTGGTGAAAAGAAACGGAATGAGATTTTCCAGATGGCCATGTTGGAACCGCGGTTGAGCATTCTTGATGAGACAGACTCCGGTTTGGATATTGATGCGCTCCGTATTGTTGCGGAAGGAGTGAACAAACTGAAAACTCCTGAAACAAGCACAATCGTTATTACTCACTACCAACGTTTGCTTGATTATATCAAACCTGATATTGTACATGTCCTTTATAAAGGTCGTATCGTAAAAACTGCCGGACCGGAACTTGCGCTGGAACTGGAAGAAAAAGGATATGATTGGATCAAGAAAGAAGTAGGAGAATAACAAATAATAAGTTATGATAGTTGAACAACAATATATAGACCTCTTCTCACAGACGGAAGCAATGATCTGCAAGCATAGCGCCGAAGTGCTGAATGCGCCTCGTGCAGCTGCATTTGCCGATTTTGAGCGGCTCGGATTTCCGACCCGTAAGATGGAGAAGTACAAATATACGGATGTGAGCAAGTATTTTGAACCGGATTATGGTTTAAACTTGAATCGTCTGGCTATTCCGGTCAATCCGTATGAAGTGTTTAAGTGCGATGTGCCGAATATGAGTACCGCTCTGTATTTTGTGGTAAATGACGCATTTTATAATAGAGCACTTCCTAAAGTCAATCTGCCGGAAGGTGTGATTTTCGGCAGCTTGAAAGAAGTGGCCGGACAGCATCCGGAATTGGTGAAGAAGTATTACGGTCAGTTGGCAGATACTTCCAAAGATGGGGTGACTGCTTTCAATACAGCTTTTGCGCAAGACGGCGTTGTATTTTATGTGCCGAAGAATGTAGTGGTAGAAAAACCGATCCAGCTGGTAAATATCCTGCGTGCAGATGTCAACTTCATGGTGAACCGCCGCGTACTAATCATCCTGGAGGATGGCGCGCAAGCCCGTCTGCTGATTTGTGACCATGCAATGGATAACGTGAACTTCCTGGCAACACAAGTGATTGAAGTATTTGCAGGTGAGAACACGGTATTCGATATGTATGAACTGGAAGAAACACATACAAGCACCGTTCGTATCAGTAACCTGTATGTAAAGCAGGAGGCAAACAGCAATGTATTGTTGAATGGAATGACTTTGCATAATGGTACTACCCGCAACACCACTGAAGTATTGTTGGCAGGAGAAGGAGCTGAGATAAACCTCTGTGGCATGGCAATTGCCGATAAGAACCAGCACGTAGACAATCATACAAGCATCGACCATGCCGTACCGAACTGCACCAGTAATGAGCTGTTTAAGTACGTACTCGACGATCAGTCGGTAGGTGCGTTTGCCGGACTGGTACTGGTGCGTCCCGATGCGCAACATACGAACTCCCAGCAAACTAACCGGAATCTTTGTGCTACGCGTGATGCGAGAATGTACACACAGCCTCAATTGGAAATTTACGCGGATGATGTGAAATGTTCGCATGGAGCAACGGTAGGCCAGTTGGATGAGGGTGCATTATTCTATATGCGTTCACGAGGTATTGCAGAGAAAGAAGCCCGTTTGTTATTGATGTTCGCATTTGTCAATGAAGTGATTGATACCATCCGTTTGGAGGCACTGAAAGATCGCCTGCATCTATTGGTAGAGAAACGTTTCCGTGGCGAGCTGAATAGATGTCAGGGCTGTGCCATTTGTAAGTAACCACTAATAATTAATAAACGTGGATATTCAAAAGATACGTGAGGATTTTCCGATATTGAGCCGTACGGTTTACGGTAAACCTTTGGTTTATTTCGACAACGGTGCGACGACGCAGAAACCCCGTCTGGTAGTTGATGCGTTGGTGGATGAATATTATTCCGTTAATGCCAATGTGCATCGCGGTGTGCATTATCTTTCGCAACAAGCTACGGAATTGCATGAGGCTTCCCGTGAAACGGTGCGTCAGTTTATTAACGCCCGTAGCACGAACGAAGTTGTCTTTACTCGCGGAACAACGGAAAGCATCAACCTGCTTGTTTCCAGCTTTGGTGACGAATTTATGGAAGAGGGGGATGAAGTGATTCTTTCCGTAATGGAACATCATAGTAACATCGTTCCCTGGCAACTGCTGGCTGCCCGAAAGGGAATTGCCATCAAAGTGATTCCAATGAATGACAAAGGCGAACTCTTGCTGGATGAATACGAAAAACTATTTTCCGAACGAACGAAAATAGTCAGCGTGGTTCATGTTTCGAATGTGCTGGGTACGGTGAATCCGGTGAAAGAAATGATTGCAACGGCTCATGCGCACGGCGTACCTTGCCTGATAGACGCTGCACAGTCTATCCCTCACATGAAAGTGGACGTACAGGAGTTGGATGCTGATTTTCTGGTGTTCTCTGCCCATAAAATATACGGTCCGACAGGTGTCGGAGTGCTTTATGGAAAAGAAGAGTGGTTAGACCGCCTTCCGCCTTATCAGGGAGGAGGAGAGATGATTCAGCATGTCTCTTTTGAGAAGACCACTTTCAACGAACTTCCTTTCAAGTTTGAAGCCGGTACGCCCGACTACATCGGAACTACCGGACTGGCAAAAGCCCTTGATTACGTGAATGGACATGGACTTGAGCAGATAGCAGCCCATGAGCATGAACTGACAACTTACGCTTTGCAACGGCTGAAAGAGATTCCCCAGATGCGTATATTCGGTGAAGCAGCCGAACGGGGAGCAGTCATCTCCTTCCTGGTAGGAGATATCCATCATTTCGACCTCGGAACGTTGCTGGATCGTTTGGGTATTGCCGTGAGGACGGGGCATCATTGTGCACAACCTCTCATGCAACGTCTTGGTATAGAAGGAACTGTACGGGCTTCGTTTGCCATGTACAATACGAAATCGGAAATAGATACATTGGTGGCGGGAATTGAACGCGTCAGCAAGATGTTCTAACAATATAAGCCGCTATTCCTGTGGGATGGCGGCTTTTTTTATTCTTTAACTAAAAAAAGATGCTTTCAAGTGCAGTGATTTGAACTTTTGTGCGTCTAATAGGTAAAGAAACAAAATGTTCATTGAATATTAGGAGGGTCGTGAGACCATGCTCATATTATATAAATTCTCTCTCTTTAACATTAATCGCAGCTATATCGTAAGAAATTACGGTGTAGCTGCAACTTTTTTAGGGGGAGTTGCGTCTAACTAAATACATATAACTTACAGATAACTAATAAAGAAAAAACTATGCTGATGACAACCACTCCCATCATTGAGGGAAAACGAATAGTGAAATATTATGGAATAGTTTCCGGAGAGACAATCATAGGTGCCAATGTATTCCGTGACTTGTTTGCAAGTATTCGGGATATTGTGGGTGGTCGTTCCGGTTCTTATGAAGAAGTGCTGCGTATGGCAAAAGATACAGCGTTGAAGGAAATGGAGGCACAAGCAGCTCAAATGGGAGCTAATGCCGTGATAGGTGTTGATTTGGATTATGAGACAGTTGGAGGTAGTGGCAGTATGCTGATGGTGACTGCTAACGGCACAGCCGTAAAGATTGAAGAGGATTAATTGATTATTGTTTTTTTTACTACAGAGAACACGGAAGACGCAGCGCATATACTTTGTTTAGTATCAATGGTATAAAACGCTGTGTCCTCCGTACTTCTGTGGTGAATATTATTCGGCAGTCAGTTCAATCACACGGCTGAAAGCCTGATTGGTAGTGAAAGCATTGATTCCTACTTTCATCAGATAATCTCCTGAATAAGTCTTCTCATTGGCAGCAAGATTCGATTTAGAATTCGGCATCAGGTTGATTTCTTTCACCTTATACATTTTCTTTGCATCCAGTCCCTGAAGTTTAACCGGGAGCAGCTTCTCACCGAAACGTGGGTGGATATCGTAGGTATAAAGCACTGCTTTGTTCTTGTCCGGTGCGGCGTACATGACAGACATGTGATTACCATCGTATGGAGAAACCAGTCTGTACTGGTCACCATCCAGAATCACTTTCTTCAGACGCGTCCAGTTGGCAACTGCGTTTTGGCAAAAAGTCTGTTCGTCCGCATTCAGCTCTTTCAGTCCGAGGTCGAAGCCCAGTTTACACATACTTGCTACATCGGTACGGAATTTCACGCTTGTCTTCTTGTTCCAGCTGGTTACGTGTGCGTCCATTGCTTTGGCAGGGAAGATTTGTGAGAATCCCCATTGGATAAACAGACGCTCTATCGGGTCTGTATTGTCACTGCACCAGAATTCTGTGAAGTATTTCAATGCTTCGTAGTCGCAACGGGCGCCACCGCCGGAGCAAAGCATCATCGGTACGTTCGGATATTTGTCTTTGATACGTTCCAATACATTATATATACCACGTACATGGTCGATATAAAGTTGTCCTTGTTTATTCTTCAAATAGGGAGAATAAATATTTGTGATGGGAGAGTTGCAGTCCCATTTAAAGAAAGCCACTTCCGGGTTCGCTGTCAGGATGTTATCCACTACGCCAAACACAAAATCCTGTACTTTCGGATTGCTAAGATCGAGCACCAGTTGGTTACGGTAATAGTATGTTTCGCGATTGGGCAGTGTGATAGCCCAGTCAGGATGCTTCTCGAACAATTCACTTTTGGGGTTTATCATCTCCGGTTCGATCCAGATACCGAATTTCACTCCGGCTTCTTTGGCAGACTTCACGAGTGCGGGAATACCGCCCGGCAGTTTGGATTTCATCACTTCCCAGTCGCCCAGTCCGGCATTGTCGCTGTTGCGCGGATGCTTGTTGCCGAACCAGCCATCATCCAACAAGAACATATCTACACCCAGATGTTTGGCTTCTTTCATCAGTTCGGCAAGCAGTTTCTCATCGAATTTGAAGTACGTATTTTCCCAGTTATTCAATAAAGTCATGCGGTCGCCTTGTCCGTCTTTCAGTTGGTGGTTGCGTGCCCATGCGTGGAGGTTGCGGCTGGCTTCGCCCGTACCGTTGTTGCTGAAAGTAAAGATGAATTCGGGAGTGGTAAATACTTCGTTCGGTTTTAGTTCATAATCAGATGCATACGGGTTGATGGCGGGGATGACGCGGAGGTTGCCTACGTTGTCCACTTCAAAGGTAAACTGGAAGTTGCCTGTCCATCCGATAGTCCCTAGCATGGCACGTCCTTGTGTTTCCTGTGCCGGTTGTTCAAAACCAAGTTCGAAGAACGGGTGGGTATGCATGGCGGCACGGCTTCCCAGTTTGGTGTCGATCACCTTTTTGCCGAACAATAGAGGTTGTGTGCTCATTTGTGCTTCTTTAGCCCAGTCGCTGCTGAATTCAGTCAGATAATACTCGTTTCCCGAGAAATAAAGCATGGTCGAAGCGTAACGCCAGATGGTGACAGGTTTCTTTTCAGCATGTTTGATTTCACTCCACGTCTTGATGACGTTTTCTTTCGGATAAGCGATGTAATGCAGCGTGACTTCCACCGGGTACTGATCGTCTTTCAGTTGGATGACTGTCTCCGTGCCGCCTGCCACTGCTTTTTGTTCGGAAGATACATAACGGAGAATCGTGCTTGGGTTTCCATCATTGTGCGTGATTGCTACAGCCGGTTCAAAATAATCCTCGGCGCCGGAGCCCGGATATACTTCCCATCCACGGGTGGATACGCTGCCGTCACTGCCTCCTTTCACGTATGGAGAAAAGTTGTTGATGTCTTTCTCGTTCAGCAACTTATCGCCCAGATAAGCCTGATAAAGTCGTCCGTTGGGAGCTACTTGGAGAATTAGGTCTGTGTTGTCCGTTGCGATGCGGATAACGTTCTTTTCCTGGGCGTCCATTTGTGCCAGGGTAAACAATGCCGTAAGTAATACGAAAAGTTTCTTCATGGTTTTTTAATAATTAATTAGGTATTAGTTAGTTTGTGGGCATATAATGCCACAAAGATAGTTATAATTCGTTTGGTATGAACTAGAATTTGATGCTTGCGCTAAATTCTACGGTGAATGGGCGTAAATAGTTTCCACTCATATAATTTCCGGCGTATTGGACAGCTTCTTCTTTCGTAATCAGTTCCGAACCGTTGATGGTTCCGCTGGCTCCTTTCTGATTCAGGAAGTTGATGACTGTTGCCCCCAGAGACAGGTGCTTGTTTACGTTTCAGTTGATTCCTCCGAACGTTTCCCAGCGCCCGTTGAAGTAGAGCGCTTCCTGAAGATTGGCGTACGTCTTGCCGAAATAGCGGAAACTAAGCTAGAGGCGTAAGTCTTTCGTGATGTTGTAGCTTGGGTCGAGTTCGACAAGTATCTGCGGGATCTCTTTTACGATCATTCCGTTGGCATTGACCGACCTTTCCTCACTCGATTTTATCCGTATCATCCGGCTAAAACATGCTGCGGAATTGTTGCAGGAGGGAGAACTGCGCACCAATGAAATTTGTGACAGGGTAGAATTTCAGTCACCTTCTTACTTCGCCAAAGTATTTCAGAAACAGTTTAAAGTTACTTCTACGGAGTTTGCCCAGCAGAATAAGTAGAGAATGGCATATAGTTAGTTGTTATTGACTATTGTTCGTTATCTCTTTGTTTGAATTTGAACTGAAATTAGTTCATTTCTATACGGAAATAACTCCCAATACTATTGCTGGCAATAACTCGTCAGTATGCAGCTTTTATTTCTTTCTCTTGCTTATATTATTTTTTCAATTGCCTAAGGAGTTTTCGTTTGACTATAGTTGAACGAACGCTTGACATATGTTGAACTATCGCTTGACTATAGTCAAACGAAAATTTGTTAGGCAATGAAATAACTATTAATAGGTAAACGCTTGCTTAAAAATAACTAATAAAATCATTAGTGGCAATTGATCCCAAACTAGGCAATTTCTGGTTAAATGGGAATTTAATTCAGACAGAAGAACATAAGAACAAAAAAATAAAATAGCAGTTCAATAAGCAACAGAAATAATTTTCAAAGCGCAGCTTTTATGTTCTTTTGTTCTTATGTCTAAAAAGAACTACCATCTGCTCATTTGTCCAAAGAGACGTATAAAAAATAGAATGATTCAACTCTGTAAATTCTTTCTTTTTTACTTGCTTATTTCGATTGATTTCCATACTTTTAGCCTCCGTAATCCTTTAAAAATTGACCCTATGGACAACATTCTTTTCTGGCTCGTTCCAGTCGCTTCCGTGTTAGCCCTCTGCTTTGCTTATTACTTTCATAAGCAAATGATGAAAGAGGGTGAAGGTACACCCCAAATGATAAAAATAGCTGCTGCTGTGCGCAAAGGAGCTATGTCTTATCTAAAGCAACAATACAAAATAGTAGGTTGGGTATTCTTGGGGCTGGTTATTTTGTTTTCAATTATGGCATACGGCTTTCATGTACAGAATGCCTGGGTTCCCATTGCTTTCCTTACAGGTGGATTCTTCTCCGGGCTTTCCGGATTTCTGGGGATGAAGACGGCGACATACGCGTCCGCTCGTACCGCTAATGCTGCCCGTACTTCTCTGAATGCAGGATTGAGAATTGCTTTCCGAAGTGGTGCCGTGATGGGACTGGTGGTCGTTGGCCTGGGACTGCTCGATATATCTTTTTGGTATCTGTTGCTGAATGCAGTGATTCCTGCTGATGCACTGACACCTACTCATAAACTCTGTGTAATCACTACCACCATGCTGACATTTGGTATGGGAGCTTCTACCCAGGCGCTTTTTGCCCGTGTAGGCGGTGGTATCTATACAAAGGCAGCCGATGTCGGAGCCGACTTGGTAGGCAAAGTAGAAGCTGGAATCCCGGAAGATGACCCTCGTAATCCTGCCACTATTGCCGATAATGTGGGCGATAATGTAGGCGACGTGGCCGGTATGGGAGCCGATTTATACGAATCTTACTGTGGCTCGATTCTGGCAACAGCCGCACTGGGTGCTGCTGCTTTTATCCATTCGGCAGATACAGTGATGCAATTCAAGGCAGTGATCGCCCCGATGCTGATCGCGGCTGTTGGTATTATCCTTTCTATTATAGGTATATTTGCTGTCCGTACCAAGGAGAATGCGACTATGAAGGACCTACTCGGTTCGTTGGCTTTCGGCACGAATCTTAGTTCCGTATTAATTGTTGCTGCTACATTCCTTATTCTGTGGCTTCTGCAACTTGATAACTGGATTTGGATTTCTTGTGCCGTAGTAGTCGGACTATTGGTAGGTATTATCATCGGACGTTCTACGGAATATTATACTTCCCAATCCTATCGCCCTACCCAGAAACTAAGTGAAAGCGGTAAGACCGGACCCGCCACCGTAATTATCTCCGGTATCGGTTTAGGTATGCTTTCTACGGCTATTCCGGTAATTGCAGTCGTGATTGGTATCATTGCTTCCTATCTGTTGGCTTCCGCCGGCGATTTTGCCAATGTCGGTATGGGACTATATGGAATCGGTATTGCGGCTGTCGGCATGCTTTCTACTTTAGGTATCACTCTGGCAACGGATGCTTACGGCCCGATTGCGGATAATGCAGGAGGTAACGCAGAAATGTCCGGCTTGGGTGCCGAAGTCCGCAAACGTACCGATGCGCTCGATTCATTGGGGAATACGACTGCTGCCACCGGAAAAGGTTTTGCAATCGGTTCCGCTGCATTGACAGGGTTGGCTTTGCTGGCTTCTTATATTGAAGAAATCCGAATCGGCCTTACACGGCTTGGTAATGTAGATCTGACCTTTGCGGATGGTAGCTCCATCAGTGTGGCGAATGCTACTTTTATCGACTTCATGGATTATTATGAAGTACATCTGATGAATCCGAAAGTTCTTTCGGGTATGTTCCTCGGTTCCATGATGGCTTTCCTGTTCTGTGGATTGACAATGAATGCCGTAGGACGTGCAGCAGGGCACATGGTAGATGAAGTACGTCGCCAATTCCGTGAAATAAAGGGTATTTTGACAGGAGAAGCGGAGCCGGATTACGAACGTTGTGTTGCAATATCAACAAAAGGTGCGCAACGTGAAATGGTTGTGCCTTCCTTAATCGCTATTATTGCCCCTATCCTTACAGGTCTTATTTTCGGTGTTCCCGGTGTGCTCGGTTTGCTGATTGGTGGCTTGAGTAGTGGTTTCGTACTGGCTATCTTCATGGCTAATGCCGGCGGTGCATGGGATAATGCAAAGAAATATGTAGAAGAAGGAAACTTTGGAGGAAAAGGCGGTGAAGTTCATAAAGCAACCGTAGTAGGAGATACTGTGGGCGATCCGTTTAAAGATACATCCGGGCCGAGCTTGAATATCTTAATAAAGCTAATGAGCATGGTAGCCATTGTAATGGCAGGACTTACTGTTGCTTGGAGTTTATTCTAAAAAAGTAGGAAAGAAGTAAGAAAAAGGAGGCAAAACAAGTCTCCTTTTTTAATTTGAATTACCTTTGTGTCAAAATAGAAGCGATAAATATGTTATTACCTTATTTGAACGAGAATCTGATTGAAGCCGGATGTGATGAGGCCGGTCGTGGATGTTTGGCGGGAGCAGTATACGCTGCTGCGGTTATTCTTCCGAAAGATTTTAAGAATGAACTGTTGAATGATTCCAAGCAACTGTCGGAAAAGCAACGTTATGCACTGCGTGAGGTAATAGAGAAGGAAGCGATAGCCTGGGCGGTTGGCGTCGTGTCACCGGAAGAAATTGATGAAATAAATATCCTGCGGGCTTCTTTCTTAGCCATGCATCGTGCGGTGGATCAACTGACTACCCGCCCACAGCATTTACTAATCGACGGAAACCGTTTCACTAAATATCCCGGCATCCCCCATACCACGGTAGTGAAAGGCGACGGGAAATATCTTTCAATAGCTGCGGCTTCTATTTTAGCCAAGACATACAGGGACGATTATATGAACCGTCTCCACGAAGAGTTTCCTTATTATGACTGGGATCACAATAAAGGTTATCCCACTAAAAAACATCGCGCCGCCATTGCCGAACGTGGAACCACTCCTTACCATCGAATGACGTTCAATCTATTAGGAGATGGACAGCTAACTTTGAACTTCTAAAGTCACTTTGTTTCATTTTGCACATATTTTCTACATTTTTTTGCAGAATAAGCACGATTTTGTTACGGATAACCCTAAGATTGTTCTGTTTAGGCTAAAAAAGTGTTGCCTAGTGCTTTTATTTGTTATTGAAATGCTATATCTTTGCAAACGATAATAAGAATTAAAAAGTTTAAAATCATGGCAACGAACAAACTATTGTGGTCTTCTAAAATCATTGGGGTATTTTTTATGATGTTGGTTTGCACTCTTTCCGCAAATGCACAGTTTTTACGTACTTCTTATTTCATGGAAGGTACCCATTATCGTCAACAACTAAATCCGGCTTTAACACCGACGAAAGGTTATTTCAACCTTCCGGTGATTGGTGCTGTTAATGCAACTGTCGGTTCTACTTCATTAGGTTATCAAGATATCATTGATATCATTGATGATGGTGACGATTTCTATACTAAACCAGATTTTATGAATCGTCTGAAAGATAATAATAAGTTGAATGTGA
Organism: Bacteroides sp. 1001302B_160321_D4; assembly: GCF_015667765.1. NCBI lineage: Bacteria > Pseudomonadati > Bacteroidota > Bacteroidia > Bacteroidales > Bacteroidaceae > Bacteroides > Bacteroides sp. 1001302B_160321_D4. Next base: position 52,240 of record NZ_JADPLO010000017.1, read on the forward strand.
ACTTCAGTACGGAGATTCTCTCTGCAGGATGGTACAAAGGTAAGAACTTCTGGTCATTCAATATCGGTCTGCGTACAGATATCGGTGCTAACTTGACTAAGAATATGTTTACCTTCTTGAATGAGATGGAAACAGTTGAAGAAAACTGGAGAAACAGTAACTATGATATTAGTGGTCAACGATTGAACATTAATGCTTATACAGAAGTCGGTTTAGGACTTTCACGCCAGATTAACAGTCGTTTGACTGTTGGTGCTAGAGTGAAAGCACTATTGGGTATTGGCAACATGGAGTTGAAACTTAATAAAGTTGCGATGAATGCTAACTTACCTAGTGACGCAGAAATTGCAAAATGGTCTAGTGAGAGCTACTGGAATTCTATGAGTACTCCCGAAGCAATAAGAGCTGCACAGGAACTGAAAACTAAGTTTGATAATTATCATGCAAACTTGACTGTTGGCGCAGAACTGAAAAGTTCTTTCAAAGGTTTGGAATTGAAAGAAGAAGAAGGTAAAGACTATGTTACAGATTTCGACTTTGACAGTGGTAAATTGGGTATTGCAGGTTATGGTTTTGGTATCGACTTGGGAGCTTCTTATAAAATATTGGATAATCTGACAGTGTCTGCATCTGTTCTTGATCTCGGTTTTATTTCTTGGTCGAAATCAAGCACAAAAATCGCGTCAGCTAACCCGGATCCGATTGATATTAAAGGAAGTACCTATGCAAATATGGTTGATCCGAATAATCCGAATACTGTTATGAACGCTGTAAATCAGTTGCAGAATGACGCTCAAGGATATATGGACCGTGTAACAAATGGTGATGTACTTGACTATGACATGTTGCAACTCGAAGTAAGTGATGCTAAAGAATCTCGTAAATCTCGTCTTGCTTCTACTCTTGTACTAGGTGCAGAATACGGATTCTTCAATAACAAATTAGCAGTCGGTGTATTGTCAACAACTCGTTTTGTACAGCCTGATGCTCTTACAGAATTAACACTCTCCGCAAACTACCGTCCGAAAAGCTGGTTCAATGTAGCGCTTAGCTATTCAGCTATCCAGTCAGCTGGTAAATCCTTCGGTTTGGGTCTGAAATTAGGTCCTGTGTTTGTCGGAACTGACTATATGTTCTTAGGAAAGAACTCTAACACTGTTAACGGATTCGTTGGAGTATCTATCCCGTTGGGTGGAAGAAAAGCAAATAAAGAAGGATAAAATATTTTAATTTCTCTCTCTAAACATTCTCTTTTAATTAATTCTCTATAGAATAAAAAACGTATAATTACAGCCTGTCATCATAACTATATAGATAGTTTATAGATGACAGGCTGCTTTTTTATTATCTACTTTCTACTTAATATAACTAACATGTATTGCCTGTATTCAACTTGCAGAGAAGGAATTGTGCTATACAACATAAAAATAAGAATAAGTATTTTAGCTAGTAAACTACTCTTTAACTATAATTGCAATGAAAAGCAATACAAGTAAGATACTTAAAGATAAGATATGAAAACAGAAACAGATTCTTTCTATAAAGATATATGCAAAGGTGATCTGAAAGCTTTTGAATATTTTTATAAGAAATACCAGCCCAGGCTATTTGCATACGGGGTGGGAATATTGGGCGACGAGGAGGCTTCTAAAGATTTGGTTCAGGAGACTTTTATAGCCTTTTGGGAGAATAAGGAACGTTTGGTTACTTACTATTCTGTATCGTCTTATCTTTTCAAAATATTTCAGAGTAAATGTTTGAGCTATTTGAGAAAAAGAACGCTTTTGAGTGATTTCTCTAGTTTATCGGAATTGAAACTGAAAGAAATTGAGATGTCTTATTATAGTTCGGATAATATCAATGGAGGAACTGTTTTTATGAAAGAAGTAGAGGATCTATATGTAAAAACAATAAATGATTTACCTGATAAATGCCGTGAGATTTTTATTTTGAGTAAGGAGCAGGATGTGAAAGCGGCAGATATAGCAGAAAAACTGGGAGTTTCGGTAAGAACCGTTGAAAACCAAATATACAAAGCTATAAAAATAATGCGCCATGCAATGAGGGAGTATGCTGTTCCTGCCATTTTCTTAGTATTGTCCAATTTATTAAATACTTTATCAAGATGATTTCTGATATAGAAAATAGTTTACTAGTCAAGTACCTTAAAAATGAGCTTAATGAAGAAGAAAGCCAGAAGGTGATAGGATGGTTGGAGCAAAATAAGGAAAACCAAGAGTTTCTTTTTGGCTTGAAGGATTTATATATGCTTGGACGATGGGAGGAATTATCCAAGAAAGCGAATACAGCTCATGGCTGGGAAAAGTTGTCCGGGTCTATCAGGAAGCAGGGGCAGGGTAAGAATGTATTTCGCTCCTACTTGAAATATGCGGCAATTTTAATTGTATTCTTTTCTATGGGCTATGGGTATAAAACATATTTCCACCAACCCTCATCAATGATGAATACTATTATAACAGCAGAGGGGGAGAGAACAACAGTCATTCTTGATGATGGAACAAAAGTAAAGTTGAATCAAAATTCAAAGTTGGTTTATCCGGGCACTTTTGATGGAAAAAGCAGGAAAGTTGCATTGAGTGGAGAGGCGTATTTTGAGGTACTCCATGATGAAAAAAGTCCTTTTTTAGTTGATGCAGGTATGTATACGGTCAAGGTGTTGGGAACGAAATTTAATGTTGAGGCTTATCCGGGAGATATTTGCTCTTATACAAGCTTGAAAGAAGGGAAAGTGCAAATTTTGGAGAACGAAACGGAGGATGAACATATTTTGTCAGAATTGAGACCTGGAACCCAACTGGTTTATAATGTTCAGACCGGACAATACCAGTTAAATCAGGTAGACATAGAAGAAATTGGTGATTGGATGCGAGGGCAGATTGTGGTTAAGCACAAAACCTTGCAGGAACTGATAGATATCCTAAAGCAGAAATATGAATATAGTTTTGAACTACAAACAGATTCAATCAGTAATATCGTTTATAATATCGTGTTGGAACAGGAATCATTGGAGGAAATTTTAAATGATATAACTGTTATCACGCCTCAAGTCCATTATTCGATAAATTATGGAACTCGAACTGTAATCATACGCTAACTGCTGTTTACAGATAAACACTCTGTTGGGAGAAACGAGTAACGATGCTCCCTTTTGTAATTTAGTTCTACGTAATTATAGAAAATATAATGCGTGTGTTACTTCTATGTGCTTTCTATTTTGAGATTTTCAATAATATAATTCGCGAATTTGTTAATTTACAATTTAATATCTAATTGATTATGAAGAATTTTCAGCAGAAAAGACTTACAGGAAAAATTCCACGTTGCAGATGTGGAATGGCTGGATGGAGTCTCGCTTTAGTATGTTTTTGTATTATCCTGTTTGGAAATGTGCAGATAGTGTCTGCGCAAACAAGAAACGTGACAATTGATGTCGTAGATACTCCTATCGGGAAAGTTTTTGATGAATTGAGTAAACAGACCCGTTATAAAATTTTTTATAGCGATAATGTGATTGATTCTAAGCAAAAAGTGAGTGTGAACTTTGTGAATAAACCGCTAAAGGAAGCTTTGAATAAATTGTTGGAAGGTACAGGTGTGGGATTTGAAATTAAAAGTAAGAAAGTTCTTCTTTTTAAGATAAAAGAGGCTTCTTCTGGTCCGGATTCGAAAAAAGAATCGAATATTGTGATTAGTGGTAGTGTAACAGATGAAAATGGAGAGCCGATTATTGGAGCTACTATCACCTCAGAAAAGACCTTGAAAGGAACAATCACAGACTTGGATGGCAAATTTTCTTTGGAGATACCGGAAAATACTAATTTGGCAATTTCTTACGTTGGCTATCGTAATCAGATTGTGAAAGGGTATTCTAATATGATTATCCGGATGCAGGAAGATTCGAGAATGTTAGATGAAGTAGTTGTTGTAGGTTATGGCACACAGAGAAAAGGGAATCTGACAGGGGCAGTGTCGAGTGTGAAAGCTGATAAACTGACAATCGCTCCTGTTGCTACTGCTTCCAATACACTTGTCGGACAATTGCCCGGGCTGATTGCCACCCAGTCAAGTGGACAACCAGGATCAGATTCTGCCACATTAAATGTTCGTGGTTTTGGTAGTGCTTTGATAATTGTAGATGGAATTGAAGCGTCACTTGACAATATTGATGCTAATCAGATTGAGTCTATATCTATATTGAAAGATGGAGCAGCTTCAATCTATGGTGCAAGGGCCGGTAATGGTGTTATCTTAATTACAACCAAGAGAGGAACAGACCAGAAGCCTACGATTACTCTCAACACAGCATTCACTTGGCAGGGGGTAACGAAAATGTTGAAACCGGCAAGTTCGGGACAACGGGCAGAGATGGAAAGAGAAGCGTGGCTTCAATCCGGACAGCCTGAAGCCAGTGCCCCGTTTACAGAAGATCAGATACAGAAATATTATGATGGAACAGATCCTCTTTTTCCGAACACTAATTGGTATAAAGAACTTATCAGAGATTGGGCCCCAGAGCAACAACATAATATATCTATCCGAGGTGGAAATGACAGACTTAAATTTTATGGCTTCTTTGGTTATCTGAATCAGGAAACGATGATTAAGAAGAATGGAGGGAATTATGAAAGATTCAATCTGCAATCTAATATAGATGCCAAGATTTTGGATAATCTGACTTTAAGACTCGATCTTGCTTATAGTCAGGAACAAAGAAACTACACTACCCGTAGTATGGGAGTAGGAGGAAGCATCTGGCAGGATTACTGGAATACTCTTCCTTATTATCCGGCTACTTTGCCCGATCCTGATAAAATTCCGTATGCTTTTGGGGCAGGTGTTGGTGGTTTGCATGTCAGTTCTAATAGGGATATAAGCGGATATGATGATGCTCGTGGTGAAGATTTGCGTGGAACAGCTTCATTGGAATATAAGTTTAAGTCAGTGAAAGGGTTGTCTATAAAAATGTTTGAGAGCTACCGGAAGGTTTATTCATTTAATAAAATATTCAACAAGCCAGTAGATCTTTATACGTACGATCCCGGCAGTGATATTTATACATTAGCAGGGACCTATGGTTCCAAGGCCTCATTAAGTCAGGCACATTCACGGTCGGAGATGTTTACGCAGCAGTACTCTATAAATTATGAAAATAATTTTAATGATACTCATCATTTGACAGCTATGGCTTTATATGAAGCAATCAATTACTCGGGCGACTATTTGTTTGCTTCAAGAAAAGACTTTATGATGACTGCTATTGACCAGATGTTTGCAGGCAGTACCGAAGGGATGACCAATAATGGCTATGCAAACGAGATGGGACGTATGAGTTTTGTCGGAAGGGTTAACTACAGTTATAAGAATAAGTATTTGTTAGAAACGATTCTCCGTGCTGACGCATCGGCTAAATTCCCTCCTGGAAAACGTTGGGGCTATTTTCCTAGTGTATCTGTAGGATGGATGCTTTCGGAGGAAAAGTTTATATCACAGGTACGTTTTATAGATAACCTGAAGTTACGTTTAAGTTATGGACAATCGGGAAATGATGGCGTAGGTAATTTTCAGTATCTGTCCGGCTATACTTATGGGCATGCCTATTTATTAGGCAAGGAATCGGTACAAGGAATGGTTTCCACTGGTTTGGCTAATCCTAATTTGACATGGGAGAAAGTAGAGATTGCTAATATTGGTATTGACTACTCTTTCTTCAATCGGAAGCTATATGGAGAGGTAGATGTGTTTTATCGTGAGCGTACAGGTATTCCTGCTACACGGTTGATGTCATTACCTTCGACTTTTGGAGCAAATTTGCCACCGGAGAATATTAATAGCCTTAATGATAGGGGATTTGAAGTCAAACTGGGAACTTCAGGTGCTGTAAATCAGTTGAAATATGATGTGAGTGGAAATATTTCCTGGTCGCGTGCTAAATGGAAATATTATGAGGAACCTGATTATACAGATTCCGACCAGGCTCGAATCTTTAAACAAAGCGGGAAATGGACAGACTGCGTGTATGGATATGTTTCTGATGGATTGTTTACTAGTCAGGCTGAAATAGATGCAGCTCCATATTATGAAGATCTGCAAGGGAACACTATGCTTAAACCGGGCGATGTGCGGTATAAGGATTTGAATGGGGATGGCATTATCAACTGGAAAGACCAGAAAGAGATCGGAGGTAGTACTATGCCGCATTGGATATATGGTCTTAACGTAGCTTTATCTTATAAAGGATTCGATATTAGTATGCTTTTCCAAGGTGCTTTTGGGTATAACCAGAATATAAGCAATGGCTTGTATTCCACTTTGCTTTACGAAGAAAGATGGAGTCCGGAAAATAATGATACTAATGCCATTTATGCACGTTTGGGAGGAGCATCTACAAACAATTACACTTCGGATTTTACTTATAAGAAAGCGGGCTATTTGCGATTGAAGGTAGCATCGTTGGGGTATAGCCTGCCAAGACAATTTTTAGAGAAGTGTCATATAAATAATGCCAGAGTCTACTTGTCCGGGACCAATTTATTGACTTTTAATCGTCTGGGTAAATATGGAATTGACCCCGAAGCGCAGAATGTAGGATATTATTATCCTCAACAGCGTACAATAAGTTTGGGATTGAATATTTCATTTTAAAATATAAATAAATATGCATGCTATGAAAAAGATAAAGAGTCTTTTATTTTTAGGGTTGTTTATGATGACGTCCTGTCTGGATATATTAGATAAGGAACCTTTAGACATTATTTCTGATAATGCAGTGTGGAATGACCCGGTTCTGATTGATAGTTATCTGGCGGAGTGTTACTATCAGACTTCTGTAATGGTGAATGAAACTCCCGGATATTTCACTAACGGAGGAAACTTCTGGCAGAGTGAGCTAGGAATGGGAATGTGTTGGATTAATGAGATTGCGGATGAGGCTAAAGTAAACTGGGCATATAATACAGATGCAGTCAGGACTTATAAAGCAGGCGGATTGACCATTGGCGGAGGACTTTTGGAATGGTGGGAACTTCCTTATAATACCATCCGTGCATTAAATGAATTTATTCAGCGTGTCCCCGGTTCCCCGGTAGCGGAGGAACTGAAAAATGAGCGGGTGGCAGAAGCACGTTTTTTGAGAGCGTATAATTATTTTGCGATGGTGAAACGTTATGGTGGTGTTCCTCTGATTACTGTTCCGCAAGCGTTGGACGAGCCTTGGGAGGAATTGTATCCCAGCCGTAATTCGGAGCAGGAAGTATATGACTTTATTCTTGCAGAGATGGATGATATTATCAATAATGAATACTTGTATGAGACAGTTGGGGATGATAATTTGGGCAGGCCGACGAAATACGCTGCGTTAGCGCTAAAGAGCCGTGCGGCATTATATGCAGGCAGTATTGCACAATTCGGAAAGGTGCAAATGAATGGTTTATTGGGGATCCCTTCATCATTGGCTGAACATTATTATCGTGAGTCTTATAAGGCGTCAAAAGAAATAGGTAAAAAACACTCTCTGTATGATGTAAATGCAGATAAGGTGACTAATTTTAAGAATATCTTTCTTGTTAAGAATAATTGTGAAGTAATTTTAGCCAGACGGCATAATGACTCTCCGACTTCCATAAACAGTGGTGATTATAGCGGAGGACACTCATGGGGATATGACTTTGCACAATGCCCCAAACCACAAGCATGGGGAGCAGGAAACAAAGATGCTCCTTATCTTGAAATGGTTGAAGCATTCGAACATATTGACGGAACTTCAGGTGCATTGGACAGGACGCAGATTCAACAAGGGTTATGGACAACAAACGAACTGTGGGCAAACAAAGATCCTCGTTTCTTTGCTACAATTTACACGCAGAACACAGCTTGGAAGGGAGCGATGGTTGACTATCACAATGGACTTCGTTTGCCTGACGGAACCATACAGAATGATGGTTCGTATCAAGGAGTATTAGCATTGGGAACCCAATCTGTAGACAATGGCTTCGGAACAGGTTTTGGTGTAATGAAATATTTGGATGAGAGTAATAACACACTTCAGTTTCCTGGCATTTCAAGTACTGATTATCTGGTTTTCAGATATGGAGAGATACTGTTGAATCTGGCAGAAGCAGCCTTTGAACTGGGAGAAACGGGAGAGGCTTTGGAAGCCGTGAATGATATTAGAAGACGTGCAGGAATTTCTCCTCTCGAATCGATAGACCGTGATAAAATACGTCACGAACGGAAAGTGGAATTAGCCTTTGAAGGACATCGTTATTGGGATGTACGGCGTTGGAGAATTGCAGTGGATGTTCTTTCCAAACCCAATTCCGGATTGCGTTATATTTTGGATTACGAAACCGGCAAGTATCAACTCCAGATATTGGATAATGTAGATGGTACAGGTACGTCTCCCAACTTCTATGAACACAATTATTATTTTCCTATCACGTTGTCACGTACAGGAAATAATCCTAATTTGCAGGAAAATCCAGGATATCAGAATTAATAATAAAAGTGTAGAAGATGCCCTAGGAGTATAAAGACTGTTCTTTCCTTTTCAGGCATCTTCTGCCCAATTCCATAACTGTCATATTGTAAAAAGATAACTATGTATTTGAAATATGTATTAATTGTATTTTTAGGGGTAAGTGTAGCTTGTTGTGCGGATAAAGGTGATTCGGGGAATATCGGTGAACTTTCTTCGGAGAACTTCAAAGTAGAGGTAGGGGGAGAATCTGTATTTGTTTATCAGGCACGGGTGTCTAAGTATCCTATCAATCAGAACTGGCCGGGATATCAGCGTCCTTTGGAACAAACAGAAATCGCATCTTTTGCATCATTTGATTATGAAGCTGGTAAGACTGTGAGAATAACAACGGAGCAGAAGATTGAAAGTTGTGATATACGTCCTAAAGAGTTTGGTATTATTCCTGAAGTGAAAGGAAATACGATTGAGTTTGTTGTCACTAATCCTTGTCAGTTTGTTGTTGAGGTTAATGGGCATCATAAAGCTTTGCATTTGTTCGTCAATCCTAAGGAGCAAATACAAGTGGATAAAGAGGATAGTCGTATTCATTATTATGGCCCCGGAGTTCATGAAGCCGGAGTGATTAATGTAAAAAGCGATGAAACAGTTTATATAGACGAAGGAGCAATTGTTTATGGAGTCATTCGGAGCGAGAACACTTCTAATATTAAGGTAATAGGTAAAGGAATACTTGATGCAAGCCGGATAGCAAGAGGTGCTGCTCCTCATATGATTAGTCTGCATAAAGTACGTAACGCTTATATTGGAGGTATTATATTGAGAGATGCTCATGAATGGGGAGTCGTACCTTCTTGTTGTGACCAGATTACATTTGATAATATTAAGTTGATAGGTTTCTGGCGGTATAATTCTGATGGGATTGATATTGTGAATAGTAACAATATAGTCATAAAGAATTCGTTTATTAGAGCATTTGATGATAATATAGCGATAAAAGGATTGCAGTGGGCGTATGAGGAGCAACAGACCATTAAAGGTATTCGGGTAGACAATTGTGTGCTTTGGAATGATTGGGGCAAGATTTTTGAGTTTGGTGCGGAAACGGTAGCTGATACGATTCAGGATGTTGTCATATCCAATTGCTATGTACCACACTTTACCATGGTGGCTATGGATATGCAAAATGGAGATAGAGGCCATATCGAAAATGTCGTATTCAACAATATCTCTATTGAGGAACCGATACGGGAACGGGCGATGCTGGGTAATACGCCTATGGATACAAAAGATTGGGGAAGGGCAATTTCTTTGGGTATTTATGGAACGCAATGGTCTAGTGATGTGACTCGTGGAAGTATTGACAATATACAATTCAGGAATATACGTTGTACTGGCTCTTCTTTTTCCTGCATTGAACTGAAAGGTTATGATGAGAAACATCAGGTTTCTAATGTATACATTAAGGACTATTTTGTCAATGGAACGAAAATTACCGGAGATGAAGATGTACAAAAAAATAATTTTGTAACTAACGTTGTTTGGGAGTAATGTAATGTCTTTCTTTCATGATTTATCATTTATAGGAAGAATAACTGAATGATGGTGGAGTATGTTATTTAGGTGTTATAAACAGAATCGGAAGAACTCCGGTTCATAAATTGGAATAATAAAATGATAAAAGAAAAACGACTCAAGTATATTGTTTTCTGTTTGTTGAATATGACAGGTATATTTGCTTTTGTAGGGCAAGTTGCAGCACAAGCTATTGTAGGGGATACGCATTCTGGTTACAGTGTTGCTGCCTACGTCTGGCCTTCCTGTCATGATGATCGGCCTAAAGGACATGAACTATTATGGCCGGCGGGGACGGGAGAGTGGGAAATTATTAAAAAAGGTACTCCCCGCTTTGAAGGCCATTATCAGCCTAAACAACCTTTATGGGGGTATGAAATGGATAATAACCCGCAAGTGATGGAAAAATGGATTGATGCAGCTACGCAACATGGAGTGAATGTTTTTATATTTGATTGGTATTGGTATGATGAAGGACCGTTTCTTGAAAGTTGTATCAATGATGGCTTTTTGAAAGCACGTAATAATGATAAAATGCAGTTCTATATTATGTGGGCTAACCATGATGTAAAGAAGAACTATTGGAATGTGCATAAATATGGTAATGATGAATCGTTGTTGTGGGATGCTTCCGTAGACTGGAAAAATTTTAAAATCATAGTGGATAGAGTAATTAATCAATATTTTGAGAAAGGTAACTATTTCAAGATAAATGGTGCTCCTGTTTTTTCAATCTTTAGTCTGGAGAAGTTTGTTCAGAGCTTCGGTACTGTGGATGAGGCCCGTAAAGCACTTGACTATTTTAGAAAAGAGGTAAAAAGGTATGGATTTCCTGAACTACATATACAATCAATTATTGGCGGAGGTATGCCTGACGAAAAAATGTTGCAGCAAATAGAGCAATTGGGCATAAACAGCATGACACATTACAACTGGGGCGGTCCACATCCGGAAGATTATATGACTTGGGGAAAGGAATCCATGGAAAGAATGGATAAATGGGTAGAGGCTCTTTCTGTTCCTTATTTCCCTAATGCTTCTGTTGGTTGGGACGATACCCCACGATTTCCTCATAAAACTCAAAAAGATGTAGTACACTATAACAACTCTCCTCAAAGTTTCGCGACTTATCTTCAAAAAGCAAAAGAATATCTGGATGTTCGTCCGGCTTTGCCGAAGCTGATAACAGTCTTTTCTTGGAATGAATGGATAGAGGGAGGGTATCTCTTACCTGATATGAAGTATGGATTCGGGTATCTGGAAGCGGTGAAAGAGGTGATTCTTGATGGAAAATATGATGGGTATAAATAATATCGTGTAAAAATAATAAATATAAATACTATAAACGATTATGATGAAAATATCAAAATTATTATGTAAGTCATTTGCATTACTTAGTTTGTTGCTTATTGCTTGTAGCAATACGGATGACATTCAGCAAAAAGTAACAGAGATTGACGCAAGCCAATTGAAAGTGAGAGATCCTTTTATATTTTATGATGCGGATACTGATTATTATTACTTGCATGTAAATGGTACTCTGAAAGTAAAGTCATACAAGAGCAAAGATCTGCTTACTTGGCAGGAGAATGGATATTCATTTCTCCCTTCTGCCGGATTTTGGGGAAAAGAAGATTTTTGGGCTCCCGATTTTTATAAATATGAAGACAAATATTATTTGTTTATCACGTTGAGTGCACCGGGAGTCAAAAGAGGAACTTCTGTTTTGGTTTCGGATAGAGTGACTGGAACTTTCCAACCATTAGTCAACAACGCTGTTACACCACAGGAGTGGACGTGTTTGGATGGTTCTCTTTATGTTGATTCGGAAGGGACCCCATGGATTTTTTATTGTCGTGAATGGGTAGAAGTCGGCGATGGGGAAATATATGTTCAACAATTGAAAGATGATTTGACAATGACGGAGGGGGAACCACATTTGCTGTTTAAGGCTTCCGAGGCTCCGTGGGTAGGTCCGGTTACTTTAGGTGAGAATACAGGTAATGTGACTGATGCCCCAACTGTTTATCGTTTAGAGAGCGGTGCGCTTCTTATGTTGTGGTCTAGCTTTACTAAAGACGGTAAATATTGTATTGGTCAAGCGTTGTCAGAATCGGGTAATGTGCAAGGACCATGGGTACAAATGCCAGAACCTTTGAATAATGATGATGGCGGGCACGCCATGTTGTTCAAAGATAAAAACGGAAATTTGAAAATATCTTATCATTCACCCAATACGACAGGTCTGGAAAGATTAACAATTAAAGATGTAGTGATCGAAAATAACAAAGTTAGAATTATAGAGTAAAAGAGGAATGTATAGAATAGTTATTTTCTTCATGTTACTGACAGCAGTGAATGTATCTGCTGATGACTCTTTCTCTGTTTATTGTTTGACTACTGAACAGGCAGAGAATCCGGTAGGAATAGATTCGCAGTCTCCGCGTTTCAGTTGGAAGATATATGCTCAAAAGCGCAATTTTAAACAATATGCTTATCAGGTATGCGTAGCTGATTCTCCGGACAAATTGATGAATAGTGAAGCTCATGTTTGGGATAGTGGAAAGGTTATTTCTGACAAATCAATTCTCGTTCCTTTCAAAGGTGTAAAATTAAAATCGTCCCAGGTCTATTATTGGCGGGTTAGAATTTGGAATGATGAAGACAAGGTATCTGCATGGAGTCAGATAAATACATTTGCTACTGGTTTGTTGGCAAATTCCGATTGGGGAAATGCTCAATGGATTTCTATGGAGAAAGACGAAGGGCGAGTAAAAGGTATTCATTATCAGGAGGAGGAAGCTTTGCCTACCCAGAAGGTAGGGATGTATAAACTTCCTCAATTTCGGAAACAGTTTAGAGTGAAAGATAAAAAGATCAGTAGAGCTTTTGCTTATGTTTCAGGTTTGGGACATTTTGATTTTTATCTGAATGGCGGAAAAGTGGGTAATCATTTTTTGGATGCCGGGTGGACTTTATACGATAAAGAGGCCTTTTATGTATCATTTGATATAACGGGCTTATTGCAGCGTGGAGAAAATGTATTGGGGATTATGCTTGGAAATGGATTTTATAATGTGCCTCAGGAACGTTATTTTAAATTGCTGATCTCTTATGGCGCTCCTAAAATGAAGTTATATTTGAGAATTGTTTATGACGATGCTTCCGTTCAAGAGATTGTATCCGATAAGTCGTGGAAGGTAAGTGAAAGTCCTGTAGTTTTCTCCAGTATATATGGTGGAGAAGACTATGATGCAACTAGAGAGCAGCCAGGATGGATGTATGCAGATTTCGATAGCAGCGGCTGGAAAAATGTATTAGTTGCCGACTATGCTCCTAAGATGGTTTCCCAACAAACCGAACCGCTCCGGATAAGAGAAGAAATGCCAGTGGTTACGTATTTTAAAAATGAGAAGGGAAACTGGGTATATGACTTGGGGCAAAATTTTTCAGGAGTAATTCATCTTTGTGTAAAGGGAGAAAGAGGACAGAGTGTACGTCTGACACCTGCGGAATTACTGAACCGGAATCACACAGTCAATCAGTCGGCGTCAGGAGAGCCTTTTTACTTTACTTATAAACTTCGGGGTGGGCAATGTATTGAAACATGGCAACCACAATTCACCTATTATGGTTATCGCTATGTAGAAGTGGAGGGCGCGATTCCGGCAGGAGAGGAAAATCCGGATAAACTTCCGGTTATAATGGAACTTGCTGGAGTTCACACCTGTTTGGCTGCTCCTAAAACAGGGAGTTTTTCTTGCTCCAATCCTCTGTTTAATAAAATACATAATCTTATAGACTGGGCTATGCGCAGCAATATGGCCAGTGTGCTGACTGATTGCCCTCATAGGGAAAAACTGGGTTGGGTGGAACAAGCTTATCTGATGCAATACTCCCTGCAATATCGTTACAATATGTCCCGAATGTATGGCAAGATAATAAGAGATATGTATCTGTCGCAAACGGAAGAAGGGATGATCCCCTCCATTGCACCCGAATATGTGAGATTTAAAGAAGGGTTCGAAGATACGCCAGAGTGGGGAAGTGCATTTATTATATCTTCCTGGTATTCGTATTTATGGTATGGAGACGACAGGGCTTTGACAGAGTTTTATCCTGCAATGAAAAGATATATGAACTATCTGGCCTCCCGTGCAAAAGATCATATAATTTCTTATGGTTTAGGCGATTGGTTTGACATAGGACCAGATGTTCCGGGAAATTCGCAATTGACATCCAATGGAGTGACGGCAACAGCAACCTACTATTACAATGCCGTTATCATGCAGAAGATTGCTCGGCTTTTAGGTATTTCTGAAGATGTGGAGGTATATGAAAAATTGGCAGCCGGCATTAAGGTTTCCTTTAATCGTACATTTTTTGATTCTTTATCGAATATCTATGATCGCAATAGTCAGACTGCTAATGCAATTGTTCTATTCATGGATTTAGCAGATGAGGCTCACAAACAAATGGTACTTGATAATTTGGTTTGTGATATACAAAGTCGAAATTATGCATTGACGGCTGGGGATATAGGATATAGATATGTGTTACGTGCGTTGGAGGCTAATCATTTGTCGGAACTGATTTATAAAATGAATTGTAGATATGATGTTCCTGGTTATGGTTGGCAGTTAGCACATGATGCGACAGCGCTTACAGAATCATGGCAGGCGTTCGGATTTGTGTCTAACAATCATTTTATGTTAGGACACTTGATGGAATGGTTGTATAGTGGTATAGGCGGCATAGGCCAGACAGAACAGTCATTGGGGTATAAAACAGTATTAATTGATCCTCAAATAGTCGGTGATATTACATCTGCTACAACTTCTTATGAGTCTCCTTATGGATTGATTCGTTGTGAATGGAAAAAGGAACGGGAAAAATACGAATTGAAAGTATCTGTTCCGGCTAATAGTGAAGCAGTAATTAGTCTGCCTGCTGCAACATTTGAAGATATAACGGATTACGGTGTGGCTCTGACATCAGTCACGGATATTATTAATATGGAGGTTAATCAAAATGGTCCAATAGGGATTAAATTGAAGGTCGGATCAGGAAACTATCTGTTTACAGTTAATAATCCTGTTTACCAAACAAACACCTTATTAGACATTAGTGAAGCAACTAATGTATTATGCTTGGGTAATTCGATAACTAAGCATGGGGTAAAACATGATATTGAGTGGTTCTCTGATTGGGGGATGGCGGCATCAAAAGAAGAATATGATTATTGTCATCAGCTTCAGTCTATGCTTAAAAAGTATAATGATTCGTCAACGGTTACTCCACTGAATATTGCATATTGGGAACAGAACTTAAATTGTAATATTGATTCTTTGATTGGGGAGAAGTGCCTGAATAAAGATTTGATAGTTATAAGGCTCGGAGAAAATGTACATGACAAGGAACTGTTTAAAACGAGGATTCTTGATCTTGTAAATGTATGTAAGAAATATACTTCTAATGTTATTATTACCGGTTGTTTCTGGCCTGATGCTGACAAAGAAGAAGCATTGATAAATGCAGCAAACCGAAATGGACTTGAGTATGTTCCGCTTGCGTGGATTAGCGAGCAGCAAGGAGTTTATCCCAAGATTGGTGATAAATTGTATAGTACATCAAACAAGCCTTATAAAGTAAAACAGGATTTTATAATCACACATCCCAATGATAAAGGTATGAAAATGATTGCCCGGAAGATATTTGAGGTAATAACTAGGAAGTGAGAGCATTGTAAGAGACTGATAGTAAAACGAATTTTACGTTTTACTACTGAATATTGACTGCACCCTTGAAGTTTAGTGTTTAACTTTTGGGGTGCAGTTCACTTGTAATAAAGGTGTTTTTTACTCCAGTTTTTCTGGTAGCTTTTAATAAGCACTTTTAGAACCACTTAATCTTCCGGAATATCACAAACGCAAGCGTTGACAATCCGATGGAAAAGAGCACAATCAAAGAGAAAGCAAAGGGCACTTCTTCCAGGTGAATATCCACATTCATGCCATAGAAACTGGCAATCAATGTCGGGAGCATCAGGACGATGGACAGACTTGTCATACGTTTCATGATCGTATTCACATTATTGGAGATAATAGACGCAAAAGCATCCATTGTCCCTGTGAGGATATCACTGTAAATATTCACCGTATTGAGCGCCTGTTTCAGCTCGATAATTACATCTTCCACTAATTCAGTGTCCAGATAATCCGTATCCTGAAAAATAGTCCTTAACTTACCGATCATCACTTCATTTCCACGGATGGAAGTGTTGAAGTAGACAAGTGTTTTTTGCAGTCTCATCAAGCGAAGCAGGTCTTCGTTACGGATGCTTCGTTCCAGTTCCTTTTCTGCGGCACTGATGTCTATGTTTATCTGCTTTAGATATTTCAGGAACCACACAGCAGAAGAATAGATTAACCGGAAAATCAGATCTAGCTTGTTGCGTACAACGATCCCTTTTCGACGGGTATGCTCTATGAAATCCGGTAATAAATCCGTGTTGTGATAACAGACGGACACGATAATCTCGTTATTAGTGATAATTCCAATCGGTACAGTGTCGAAAGGCAGACTGCCATTCTGTTTGTTCACTACCGGGATACGAAGAATCGTCAACAACCAGTTGCCTTCCGTATCCGTACGCGGACGTTCGTCCGTATCGGCTATATCGTTCAGAAATGATTCGGGTACGTTGAGAGTTTGAGTTAGAAATTCAAAGTCGTCATTGTTTGGGCATACTACATTTACCCAGCTGTTGGGAAGCCATTGTGCTTTTTCCACAAAGCCAGCCTCACAATAAAGATACGTTCTCATCTTATTGCCTCCTTTCGTTTGTTTGACACGAGCAGAGGCATCAGTCTTCAATGGCTCTGTTCGCTTTAATTAATACTAGTTGTGCACGTTCGCGGGTTTGAATCGTCCATATTTCTATGATTTTAATTTAAAAGCGATGCAAAGGTACGGAAAAATGAAGTAAGTTCCGCCTTTTGTGTCGTGTTTTTCGATAAACAGGTTGAAAGTACTTTTACAAAGTAAGAAAAAGCCCCATAGCCTGATACACTTCTGCCCTGTAACTTAACATAGATTAAACGTTTACGTAACCATCTTTTTTGTACCTTTGCGCCCGAAAATCAGTGTGGTAATTTAAATATTAAAATATTATGAGTAAGAAAGCCCTTTTAATGATCCTCGATGGTTGGGGATTAGGTGACCAAAAGAAAGACGACGTAATCTTCAACACTCCCACTCCTTATTGGGATTATCTGATGAGTACTTATCCTCACTCTCAACTTCAGGCAAGCGGTGAAAACGTAGGTTTGCCCGACGGACAGATGGGTAACTCGGAAGTAGGTCACTTGAATATCGGTGCCGGACGCGTGGTTTATCAGGACTTGGTGAAAATCAATCGTGCATGTGCGGACAACAGCATCATGAAAAATCCTGAAATCGTTTCTGCTTTCTCTTATGCAAAAGAAAACGGAAAGAATATTCACTTTATGGGGCTGACTTCTAACGGTGGTGTACACAGCTCACTCGTTCATCTCTTCAAACTTTGCGATATCGCAAAAGAATACAACATCAACAATACATTTATCCACTGCTTCATGGATGGCCGTGATACTGACCCGAAGAGTGGTAAAGGCTTTATCGAAGAACTTTCTGCACACTGCGAGAAATCAGCAGGAAAGATTGCTTCTATCATCGGCCGTTATTATGCAATGGACCGTGATAAACGTTGGGAACGTGTAAAAGAAGCATACGACCTGCTCGTAAACGGTGTAGGCAAGAAAGCTACTGATATGGTTCAGGCAATGCAGGAATCTTACGACGAAGGCGTGACAGACGAATTCATCAAACCGATTGTAAACGCTAACTGTGACGGAACAATCAAAGAGGGTGATGTAGTGATCTTCTTCAACTACCGTAACGACCGTGCTAAAGAGTTGACTGTCGTACTGACTCAACAAGATATGCCGGAAGTTGGCATGCATACTATCCCGGGGCTGCAATATTACTGTATGACTCCGTATGATGCATCTTTCAAGGGCGTTCATATCTTGTTCGACAAAGAAAACGTGTCCAACACATTGGGCGAATATCTTGCTTCCAAAGGCTTGAGCCAACTTCATATCGCTGAAACAGAAAAGTATGCTCACGTAACATTCTTCTTCAACGGTGGACGTGAAACTCCATTCGATAAAGAAGAACGTATCCTTGTTCCTTCTCCAAAAGTTGCTACTTATGACTTGAAGCCGGAAATGAGCGCTTTTGAAGTAAAAGATAAACTGGTAGCTGCCATCAACGAGAACAAATATGATTTCATCGTAGTGAACTTCGCTAATGGTGACATGGTTGGCCATACCGGTATTTACGAAGCAATCGAGAAAGCGGTTGTTGCTGTAGATGCTTGTGTGAAAGATGTAATCGAAGCCGCTAAAGCACAAGATTACGAAGCAATTATCATTGCCGATCATGGTAATGCTGACCATGCTTTGAACGAAGACGGTACTCCGAACACTGCTCACTCTTTGAACCCTGTTCCTTGTGTTTACGTGACAGAGAACAAGGCTGCGAAAGTAGAAGATGGTCGTTTGGCAGATGTTGCTCCAACAATTCTGAAGATTATGGGGCTGGCTGCTCCGGCTGAAATGGACGGAAACGTTTTGATTAAGTAATTTAGATTTCTATAATTGGGAGGGCGGAGTTCTACTCCGCCCTTTTTGTCTCACATAAGGTTTAAAATGATACAAATAGGTGATGTAGTAGTGTCTCTTGATGTATTTCAGGAGAAGTTCCTTTGCGATTTGGGCGCCTGCAAGGGGGCTTGTTGTATTGAAGGTGATGCCGGTGCTCCGGTAGAGCTGGACGAGGTGATGGAGTTGGAAGAAGTTTTGCCGATTATTTGGGATGAACTGGCTCCGGAAGCACGTGCGGTGATTGAAAAGCAAGGAGTAGTATATACGGATGAGGAAGGTGATCTAGTGACTTCTATTGTTAATAATAAAGACTGTGTGTTTACCTGCTACGATGAGAAAGGCTGTTGCTACTGTGCTATTGAGAAGGCTTATCGGGAGGGGAAAACAGACTTCTATAAACCGGTGTCCTGTCATCTTTATCCTATCCGGATCGGCGATTACGGGCCCTATAAAGCGGTGAATTATAATCGTTGGGACGTATGCAAAGCAGCAGTTTTGCTGGGGAAAAAAGAGAATCTTCCCGTATATCAGTTTTTGAAAGAGCCTTTAATCCGTAAGTTCGGTGAAGAATGGTACAAAGAGCTGGTTACTGTTGCTGAAGAGCTGAAAAAGCAACAATATATTTAAATTCTCTTCCGATTCTTGCGTATGCAATATAGCTGATAGAGCAAAATGCACAATGCGATTATGATTCCGCATGCCGGCATAACCCATGCTTCCGGATGGATAATAATCAAGAAGATACAAGTCGCGATCACGCAGGAAGTCAGTACAATAAGAAACAACCTGATCTTTGCAAATAACGGATTGGGCGCAGTAGTTTTCATTTTCATAGTTATGTTTTCTTTGCTTTTTATGCAAGATAGTGATTTTGTATGGAAAACGTTTCTGCTGTTAGGTTTTATTAAGAGATGGGCGGTTGAACGATTCGAACATGAAAGCCCCTTCAGATAAAAGAAAAACGCCGATCGAAGGATGTTCCTTCGCCATCGGCGTTTCCTCGTTGTAAGATGTGAGGTTGGTTTATAAAAACGTAATATTAAAATTATGCATCGATATTTGCATACGTTGCATTCTCTTCAATAAACTCGCGGCGTGGCCCTACATCTTCACCCATCAACATAGAGAAGATATAATCAGCTTCTGCGGCGTTGTCAATATTTACTTGTTTCAGCATACGGTTTTCAGGGTCCATAGTTGTTTCCCACAACTGCTGGGCGTTCATCTCACCCAAACCTTTGTAGCGTTGTGTATGAATTGCATTTTCTGAACCACCACCGTAAGTGTCAATAAACTTTTGGCGTTGTGCATCTGTCCAGC
Source organism: Bacteroides sp. 1001302B_160321_D4 (assembly GCF_015667765.1). Taxonomy (NCBI): domain Bacteria; kingdom Pseudomonadati; phylum Bacteroidota; class Bacteroidia; order Bacteroidales; family Bacteroidaceae; genus Bacteroides; species Bacteroides sp. 1001302B_160321_D4. The sequence goes on from NZ_JADPLO010000017.1 coordinate 72,337, forward strand.
AATACTCTTCTACTTTACCCTTTTTGCAGAGGTAGAGCGGGGGAGTAGCGATGTACAGATAACCGTTCTGGATAACCTGCGGCATATAACGGAAGAAGAACGTCATGATCAGTGTGTCGATGTGAGAACCATCGACGTCGGCATCGGTCATGATGATAATCTTGTGATAGCGCAGCTTCTGTATGTTTGCTTCCTTGCTGTCTTCATCAGTTCCGATAGTCACACCGAGAGCTGTGTAGATATTGCGGATTTCATCACTTTCCAAAGCCTTGTGATACATGGCTTTTTCTACGTTCAGAATCTTACCGCGTAATGGGAGGATCGCCTGGAACATACGGTTACGTCCCTGTTTGGCAGTACCACCTGCCGAGTCTCCCTCGACGAGGAACAATTCACATTTTGAAGGATCCTTATCCGAACAGTCGGCCAATTTGCCCGGCAGACCACCACCCGACATCGGCGACTTGCGTTGTACCATTTCACGGGCCTTTCTTGCAGCGTGACGTGCAGTAGCGGCAAGAATCACTTTGTCGACAATTGTTTTGGCTTCCTTCGGATGTTCTTCCAGATAATATGCTAATACTTCGCCCACTGCCTGGTCAACAGCACCCATCACTTCGTTGTTACCCAACTTCGTTTTAGTCTGTCCTTCAAACTGTGGTTCAGCTACTTTTACAGAAATAACGGCAGTCAAACCTTCACGGAAGTCATCTCCCGAAATTTCAACTTTCACCTTTTCCAGCATCTTGCTGTCTTCGGCGTATTTTTTCAACGTACGAGTCAGCGCACGGCGGAAACCTGCCAAGTGTGTACCACCTTCAATGGTGTTGATATTGTTAACGTATGAGTGAACGTTTTCGGAGAATCCGGTATTGTACATGATAGCCACTTCAATAGGAATTCCCTGCTTTTCGGAGTTTAGATAGATCACATCGTTAATCAAGTGCTCGCGTGATGACTCGATAAAACGTACGAACTCTCTCAAGCCTTCTTCTGAATAGAACTGCTCGCTCTTGAAACTTCCATCTTCGTTCACCACCCGACGGTCAGTCAGAGAGATGCGAAGACCGGCGTTCAGATAAGCCAATTCGCGCAGACGTGAAGCCAGAATCTTGTAGTCGTATACCGTTTCAGTAAAGATGGTACCATCCGGCCAGAATTGTTGGCGGGTTCCCGTAATGTCGGCTGTACCGACTTCCTTTACAGAATAAAGCGGTTTACCGATCTCGTATTCCTGCTGATAGATTTTACCATTACGGAATACTTGTGTAGTCATGTGGGTAGACAGCGCGTTTACGCAAGACATACCTACACCGTGCAAACCTCCGGATACTTTGTAAGAACCCTTGTCGAATTTACCTCCGGCGTGCAATACGGTCATGGCTACTTCCAGTGCCGACTTCTTTTCTTTCTCGTGATAGTCAACCGGAATACCGCGTCCGTTGTCCTGTACTGTGATTGAATTGTCTTCGTTGATTGTTACTTCGATATGGTCGCAATAGCCGGCCAATGCTTCGTCGATAGAGTTGTCAACGATTTCGTATACCAAGTGGTGAAGTCCCTTGACGCTGATGTCACCAATGTACATCGCAGGGCGTTTTCTTACTGCTTCAAGACCTTCCAATACTTGGATACTATCCGCAGAATAAGACCCGTTATTGGGAGTGATTTGTTCTTCGCTCATAATTGCCTTTCTAACTTTAATAACAGAGCAAATATAGTGAAAATTGTCGACTTGACGAAGAATAATCAGTGAAAAATAAAGAATGCGGGCGGTTTCTCTGTATTCTTGATAGGTTTGATATTCAGTGGGTTATAAACAAGAAAGGCCGAACTTAAAAGTTCAGCCTAGATGCTATATAGAATTGTTAAATTCTTGTTATTAAGCGAGCTTGTTGATGTAAAGAGCCAACTTAGATTTCAGATTGTTAGCTTTGTTTTTGTGAATGATGTTCACCTTAGCCAACTTATCCAACATCTTTGTAATGCCTGGGTACATTGCAACTGCTTCTGCTTTATCAGTAGTTGCACGAAGCTTTCTAACAGCATTTCTCATGGTCTTGCCATAATATCTGTTGTGAAGTCTTCTTGTCTCTTCTTGTCTGATTCTTTTCAGTGATGATTTATGATTTGCCATCTCGACTAATCTATTTTTTTAGTTCTTTATTCTTTTAACTTGTAGCCCGTGGGGGAATCGAACCCCCCTTTCAAGAATGAAAATCTTGCGTCCTAACCGATAGACGAACGGGCCATCCTGTTGTAGCATTTCTGCTTTTTGCTTTCTCGAATCTGTGTTTGTTTCTCGATTGCGGATGCAAAGGTAGGAACTTTTTTGAAACTGGCAAATGATTCATAGAAAAATTTTCAATGAATATGTGCTTTTTTTCACAGACGTCTTTCTTTTTGGCTGATATTCAGTGAAATATATGGTTGTGATTTTTATATAAAAAAAACTCTCCTGTGAAAAACAGTAGGAAGCATGTTTTCTTACCACCTTATTATATATAGCGAAATAAAAAAGCTGCTTATTGGTTACTTCTTTTGTAACTAAATGAATCTTTAGGCGACTAACGGAACAAATACCGGAGACGATGAATGATAACAAAGAATTTATAGGCATACTGCTACAAAATAAGCGTATCATTTATAAGGTTTGTTTCATGTACGCGCAAGATAAGGAAGTGGAAGCGATATTTAACGCCGTATGTCTCCGATTATTTTGTGTTTTTTTGTAGCTTTGCTTCGGATTGGAAACGAGATAAATATCGGTTATGCTGCAAAAAACGAAAGGAATAGTTCTTCATACATTGAAATACAATGATACATCTATCATTGTGGATATGTATACAGAGTTGTCCGGTAGGGCTTCTTTTCTTGTAACAGTGCCCCGTTCGCGGAAAGCGGCTGTGAAATCCGTACTTTTCCAGCCCTTGTCTTTTATTGAGTTCGAGGCCGACTATCGCCCCAATGCAACTCTTTATCGTGTGAAAGAAGCGAAATCCTTTTATCCTTTTTCTTCCATTCCATACGATCCGTATAAGTCTTCGATGGCACTTTTTCTGTCGGAGTTTCTTTACAGGGCTATTCGGGAGGAGGCGGAGAATCGTCCGTTATTTGCTTATCTGCAACATTCCATCATTTGGCTGGATGAGTGTGGAGACGGCTTTGCCAATTTCCATCTGGTGTTCCTGATGCGTCTTTCCCGTTTCCTGGGACTTTATCCGAATCTGGAGGATTATCATACCGGCGATTACTTTGATTTATTGAATGCCTGCTTCACTTCTATTCGTCCCCAGCTGCATTCTTCCTATATCAATCCCGAAGAGGCTGCCCGTCTCCGTCAACTGATGCGCATGAACTATGAGACAATGCATCTCTTTGGCATGAGCCGTGCGGAGCGTACCCGTTGCCTGACGATTATGAATGATTATTACCGCTTGCATCTGCCGGACTTCCCGGCATTGAAATCATTGGAGGTGTTGAAAGAACTGTTTGATTAATTAGTAACTTCTTGCGGGTTTGTATGCTGTTTCTGAAAATATATGTTACTTTTGTCCGTAGAGAACAAAAGAGAATGAACAAGCGAGAAACAATATGAAAAGATTCCTGTACCTGACGGTCTGTTTTCTTATCCTTGGGGAGTTTTATGGTTGTAACGGAGACGTGTTTGTCGACGACTTCCGTTCTTCCGATTCCGAACTGACGCTGGACGGGAACGGGGATGTTGCCACTATTCAATTTGCAGCTGCCAATTGGGATTGGATGTATATAGCCTTCGATTTTCCCATTCAATATAAAATATATGATGCGGACAATCGCCTGATAACAACCGACCAAGGTCCATCGCTGAACGGGTTTGGAAAGATTGTGTGCACCGGAGAGATGATTGATTTCATCATCGAACGCGTTCATCCCAAAGAAGTGAAGATAACGGTGGGCGAGAATGCCCTTTCCGCTCCTTTTCAATTCCAGCTCAGGGCGAGCAACGAGTATGAGTGGCAGGAGATACGCGTCGAGATTTCTCCGACAGACAGATATGTGATGGATAGCATCACTTATTCTTTGAATGCATATTCTTACAATCCGGAAAACAGGACAGAGAGAAAAGAAGGCGTCTCCTTTCATAACTTTACAGATGTTTTCTCTACATACACGTTTTCCCCTTTCGAGTCTTTTTACCATTTTATGAGATTTAAAAGCGATGTGCCCGAAGCTTTTCAATTACTGGGCGAAGCCGGTCTGACGGTGGAAATACCAAGCATGAAAGACGGATATTTAACTATGAACGGCAAACGGGCACCGCTCATTTCTGCACAACAAATGTTGTCTTGCTCTAATACGGAGCAGGAAGAAGACATAATTCCTCCCCGGACTGCTCGAACCTATACTTTATGGATGGTGTATGATTGGTTGGAAACGCGGTATACCCTCTATGTTTCTCACCCCAAAACCAAGAAGCAACGAACCGTAAGCGGTACGTTGCATAGCGAAATGCCTGTAAAATATCACATAACACACAGGGATGTCTCTCTCAAAAACTAACCTATCAACAACTAATATATCAATGATTAGAAATAGGAACGCCATACAGTTGCTGTGCCTCCTTTGCCTTCTGGTACATCCGGCAATCAACGCAAATCTGGAAGCCCAGACAATCATCGGGCAACGGAACGACAGCGTCAGCCATCCCCTGATCCGCCATCAGCTTGGCTTCGACGTCCGTCCGGGATATATCGTCTCCACCCATAGTTTTCTGCAAGGAGACAATGCGCAGCAAAAGAAAATCGACCAATCGCTTTCCTTCCATTTCAAGTACGCTTTCAGATTCAGCAAAGAATCCAACCTCGGCAGGCTCTTTCCCCATACCTATCAGGGTATTGGCATTTCCTACCATACTTTCTTTAGTCCCGCTGAATTGGGAAATCCCGTGTCGGTATACGCTTTTCAAGGGTCACGTATCGCGCAACTGTCCCCCCGTCTGTCGTTCGATTACGAATGGAACTTCGGGGCTTCTTTTGGCTGGAAGAAATATGATGAACTATCCAATCCGCAAAACGTGCTGATTGGCTCCAAGATCAATGCGTACATCAATCTCGGCTTTTTGCTGAACTGGCAAGTTCACAAGTACTGGAAACTGGCGGCAGGTGTAGATCTCACCCATTTTTCCAATGGAAACACGCATTATCCTAATGGCGGCCTTAATGTTATTGGAGGAAGAATCGGCATCGTGCGTACTTTGGGCGTGGATGAGGGACCCGGTCCCATCACTCCCGGACGGCTCTTTATAAAACCTCACGTCAGCTATGACCTGGTGATCTACGGAGCCACCCGCAAAAGGGGACTGATCGGAGACGATGTGTCGAGTATGATTCCCGGTTCGTTCGGTGTGGCGGGCATCAATTTCGCCCCGATGTATAATTTCAACAACTATTTTCGGGCAGGGCTTTCTGCGGATGCGCAATATGATGAGAGTGCCAATCTCAAAGAGTATAGAGTGGGCGAGTATTACTTGGGCGATTTGAAGTTTCATCGTCCTCCTTTCCGTAAGCAGTTTGCCGTGGGGTTATCTCTTCGGGCAGAACTGGTGATGCCCGTTTTCTCCATCAATGTCGGCGTCGGTCGGAATTTGATATACAGCGGTGACGATATGGAAGGGTTCTATCAAATTCTGGCTCTCAAGACTTACGTCACACGTCATTTGTTTTTGCACGTAGGATACCAGTTGAGCAAGTTTAAAGACCCCAACAATCTGATGCTGGGGCTTGGATATAGATTCCATGATAAACGATGAAAGAGTATGATAAGGTATAGGGAGGGCTTAGCTGTTTATGCCTCTTCCACTTTCACTAGTTTCCAACCCTGAAATACCAATGCGATGCATTTCAATTCTGTCGTTCCCTTGTCATGCCTGATCCATTCGCTTGTCGCATACTGTTTCAGTTGCGTTTTTGCATCAGACAGTAGCTTTTTGATTTCAGCATCCGAAGCGTCCCGTTTGGCGTATTTCACTTCAATGCAGTAGCTGTATGCCATGTCGGGAAGCTGCATCAGGCGGGGGTGGAGGAAGATGTCGGCATATCCTTTGTTGCTTTCGTATTCGGGGCGTGCGATATAGTAACTATTTAGTCCCAGATAAGCGAGAATGAAAGCTTTCACGTGTGCTTCCCCCTCTATAAATTCACGGATGCTGCTTTGCTTGTTCAGGCGTTCGACGATATATTCGAAGTAAGGATTCCAATCACCTTCGTATGCCATTTCATACATCAGTATGTTTAGCTTTTCCACTTCCAAATTGAGACCGGAGCTATCTTTGTAGATGTCTATCATGTATCCATAGAGTTGCTCGCGCACCGTTTGGTTGGGGATGGAGAGTATATTCATCGGGCCTCTAGTGCCGTTGATGGTAAGCATACCATAATAATAGAGGAGACTCTTGAAGTATTCGGTTTTTATAATATTCTCGGCCGGGAAACTGTCGGCAATGATTCCGCTAGTGGCGCCCTTCTCTACTATTTCCTGTACGACACTTGCATTTTCTCCAAAAGTCTTGTCTACGCGGATAAGGTGGCGCAGTTTGTTATAGTCGGTACGGATGTTGGCATCGAGCATTGTGTTGGGTATGCGCATGTTTAGCAGATAGCGGTTCATGAAGTAGAGCACCATGTCCGAATTGTACATGGACGGTTCGTCCAGTGCTTCGGTGGAAAAGCAATAATTATCATACCACGGTTTCATGATTTCTATCAGTTCGTCTGTAGAGTGCGGTAGGTCCCGGCGTTCTTTGTAATAATCTATCAAATCGCGCACTTCGTATTCGTTGAAACCTATCATATTATTAAATATGGAGTTGCTGCTATAATTATCCGCAATGTTGAATCCGCTTGTCAGGTCGTCCATTGTCACAGGACTGACTCCCGTGAGGAAGATTCGCTCGATGACAGAGTTTGAATAATCCTTCACTACCTTGAGGAATCCGCGGAAGAATCCGTTGCCGTGGGTGATGCTGTGATAACGTTCATTGCCGTAATCTACCAGAATGTTATTGGCGAAGTTGTCATATTCGTCAAGGATAAGATATATTTTCAATCCTTTGCTTTTGGCGGACAAGCATAAGAATCCCAATATCTCGGCTGCGGTATCATATTTTTCCAGTTCTTCTGCGATATTTTTCCCTAATAGGTCACTATAATCTTTGGCAAAAGCACTCATCACCAGTTTACAATAGGTATTGAAAGTCTGTTTCAAAGTCTCCATATCGCTGGCTACACTGCTGAAGTTGAGCGTCAACACCAGATATTTGTTACGGTTGGGCGTGGGATGTTTGCCTATATATAATTCTCCGAAGCTTTCCTCGAACTTGTCTTTCTTGTTGATGTCGTAGTAAAGACCCAGCATGTTCAGGAAAAGACTCTTCCCGAAACGACGGGGACGGACAAAGAAAAAGAAACGGCTTATATTTTCTACTTTCTCTATATATTGGGTTTTATCTACATAATAATAACCATCACGGATGATAGACTCGAAGTCCGTCATCCCGTATGGTATTTTCTTGATTGCTGCCTCCATAATTGCCCTTTTTAATTATAGAGAACAAAGTTAGCTTATTTTCTTCTATCCGACAATCAAATAGAGACTTATTCCAGCGTTGGTTGTAAATTTGCCGAAGGGGAAAACTATTTCCCCTTCTTAGTTTCTATTGACTGTTCATCTCTTTCATCGCAGGATTGAGTATATATGTCTTGCAAATATAAAAAGTGATAAAAGAGGTGGACAACTAATGTGTAAATAACGTTGTTTTGAGTTTATCGGTTTCTTATATTAGCGATTATACCAAGATTTATGTCTCTATAAAAATAACCACCGGGCTCAAATACTATGCTTCCGTTATCATTAACCATGTAATAGCCATTAAAACTCTCATTCATACCAAAGTTACAATGGAGGTAAACGGAGTTTTCTTCATTAATGGCATATCCATCAACTAAAAAAGCGACTTTGTCTAGGTCACCTACGAAAACAGGATAAAGAGAAAGTAGGGATTTTTTTACAACTTCTAAATTCCAGCTTTGATCATTATCGCAAGTCAGTCCGCATTGAGAAGTATTTATTTGTCTTGAAATATTTCTTATTGGGGTTTTCACTGCAATAACAGAATTTACAATCTCGGTGGAAGGTCCAGTAGCAGTCCATTTATCATAATTATAACATTCTCCCCATACAGGATATGCACCAATTGTATTGTAGACATATTTTAGTAAAGTTGCGATCATTTTTTCATTGGATTGTGTCGCTTCTTTTTCCATGGTTAATATTTCCCAATTTATATTTATTCCGTCAATGTTTAAATAAGGTCTTAAATATGCCATAGCTTGGGCAATAGCAATAGAAGCTTGTCCTGTAGGATAGTTGCCATATAGAGCTCCTCCAGGTCTGTTAGGAGATATGCGTTCATAACGTTCTACGAAAGCTTGAGGCAATAGTTGGTTATATGGAGTAAATTGATGCCAGTTTGTTCTGCAAAATGGTACAATCATTACGCTTACTTCCCCAGGTATAGACTCTACTGGACGAGAACGTGTTGATGATGTATCTTTGTAGTTTTGAATTTTTTCCATTAAAATATTTTTGGCCATTTGCATCATTATGTTGGGCCCTAAAGAGACTTGATAAACCGAATCATTGAATGAAGGTATATATGCGAGTACTTTTTGGAATCTTTTATCTCCGGAAACAATAATTCTCCCATTCTTCGGACCGTTATTTATCTCTATTTCATAAATTAAGGGGAGTTTTTCACTTGATAAAGCTCTTGTTTTTTCAGAAGCGTGTAGCCTATATGTACTTTTTATACCAAATGCAGTATTATTATCTCTAGTTCGTGGTTCGGATGTTACAGATTCGTGAAACGTTTTGGCAATTGTAAGTGCCTCACTTTCTGATAAATCATAAAGACTACTATTAGCTTTTATATTAATCTCTTTGTCTAGTTCATTTGTACATGCTGAAATTGATACAGCAAAAATGATACATATAAATATGTTTTTTCTCATAATGTTTTTGTTTACTTAATTATTCAATTGCTGATAGAAAACATTGGATTTTTGCACCTCTTACAGATGCATTCGGATATTTTGATTTATACTTTTCAGTAAAGTCTAATACAATGATAATTGCATGGTCGTTTACTACGGCGAATCCGTGTTTAGATATGTTGTTGTTAAAGTTTAAGGTAAGGCTGTCTTTATCCCATTCGTAGGTTCCGACCTTTTTATTATTGTCATAGTCGGATGAAGAATAATCAATTTCCACAGCTTTAGTATCTTTATCAAAAGAGTATAGTATTCCCGTTCGGTTCTTGGCAATTTCTTTTAATTCGCTCTCTATTATTTCTCGAATGTGCAGGTCACCACCATTTATCCAAGTGCTGGAGGAATCTCCTTTTTCTATGAACTTTCCGGAAAGGTAATCGGAAATAACTTCAATCTCTGCAAAATTATCAGGATTTCTTAAGTCACGCAGATATATGGAAGTGTTTCCTACATTGTTTCCTGTGATTAGGATTGCCTTACTATCATTTTGAGGTTCAACTGTTGCTATTCGAGGATTTTCAGACTGTAATCCAAGCCCCATTTGGAATTTTTCTAAATCAGACAATATATATACAATTCTTTTTTCTCCTGCTAAAATATGTATGGAGTTGCTACTTAATTCAATGGATTCACAATTTAGTTTGTCTTCGTTTGAGCAGCTAATTGTAAATATACAGAATATCAGAAATAACAGTTTCACTTGTCTATCTACTTTTGTATCGATCAAAATGTAAGCCCTCCTAATTGAATTATTTCATTATCCTTCCAGACATAATTAACTTTTACTTCTGTGATACCGGCATCAGGATATCGTTGCTGATATTCTGATGTTTTGTCACTCTGTAGAATATATCCGTGTGACATTCCTGTAGCAAATTTGAAGCCGAATTTCTCTGTTTTATCGTCATACATTAGGGTTAAAGAGGTAATGTTCCATTCGTATGTACCTTCTTTGAATATCCCCGAATCAGTTTTCATTGTGAACTTTTTGGTTTCTTGATTGAATGTATAAGTGGCACCGATGAATGGCTTTTCTTTTTCTCGTAACTCAATTTCTATCTCTGGAGGGATTCTTAGATCTATTGCTTTTATTATTATTCCCGGAGAACCAGGATGACCTTCGAGCGGAATTCCCCAATTGATAATTTCCGAGCTGTTGAAGTATATTACATATACGTAGATCTCACATACTATCTTATTATTGTCAGTATCAATAAGTCGTATCATGGTGCTCCCACTTTTGTATGTAGCGATGCATACGCCCATTACGTCAAGAGTTGCAGTTGCAATTTCTTGATTTTCTGATTCTAATTTATAGTTGTGCTCTGTTAAGTCTGTTTCTATGATGACATGCCTTGTGTCTCCTTCCCATATAGAAACTGATTCCTTTTCAACTTCGTATGGTTGTTCTTCAGAGCAACCATACGAAGATGCCAGTAATAATACGAATAGTAAAAATCTATCAATTCTCATACTTTTAAATGTTTGTTGCAAATATATGCTAATATGGGTGATAATCCCTTTGTTTTACTGGCTAATAAAGTCTTTATTGCTTATTCCACGTGGACTTCTACGATCGTAAAGACATTGTTTGAACGGATATAAAGGTCAAATGTTCCATAAGGTCCGTTGACAATGTCAGGTGCTTTAGTTAGGGTTATTCTTAATTTGTTATTGGCATATGTTACATTTAATCCTTTTATACCTGCGCTATGTTCTTTCAAGAAAAACTCAATATCTTGGGGTAATGCTAATTCAACCGTTTCACCTATGCGGTAAAGGCTTCCAATATTATACCTATATGCAGGCAGTCCATTATTGTTAGGGAAAACAGATATATATTTTACAATTGCACCGATATTCATGTCACTATTTACTATTTTAGATACAACATAGGCTTGATAATAACTTGTTTCTACTTGAATAGCGTAATTGCCTGACGGAAAATTTATCAGTGTATTTTTATCAAAAATCTGATAAATATGCCCGGGTGTAACCGCCACTTCGTGTGTGAGGTTGGTTAACGAGGGTAGAATATTTGCTCCAACTCCTGCGCCATTTCCTACGTCAGAAATGAAATTTTTAGATGTGATAAAATTATTGGCTTCATTGATGTAAACATTTGATTCACCTAAATAGGTTTTTCCATTGTGCTCATTAAGCATATTGAGTGTGATGGTGTCTGCCGGATCATCTGGTGTGTCATCATCACTACAATTAACGAAACACATAGTACAAAGGGATAATAAGAAAATCCCAACTATTTTCTTTGTATTCATTTTTTTAATTTTTAATTTATCAGGAACTTAGTTTGACTTGTTGCTTAGAAATATTTTATCGATATAATAGTCAATACTCTTGGAAGTATTGCGGAATAATAGTTGAAGCTTGTATTTCCCTTTAGGATATTTTTCTTGAGAAGGTAAAAAGAACCTTATTTTGACGCTTTCATGAGAAGGTATTAAATATCCAAGATCATTTTTTACATAATTATCTGGATAAACTAAAGGAATCCATGAATCATTACTTTCTCTATAGTGTAAGAAAGTATTGCTAATATAGATAATTGTATCGTTTGTATTATTAATAATTTCTGTTTTCAAGAATCCGTCTTTTGAGCAGGAGTCTTTTAATAAAAAGCGTACTTTTATATTCTCATTTTCTCTTGTAATAAATTCTTCCCCCTGCATTTGTTTTTCTTCTACAATCGTTTCTCCTGGCTCGATGGAATTAATGAAATGTGATATATCCATTTTATATGAATTAAGAGAGTCGATACTATTTTCATATTCAAGGTTTACAGTGCTTTTAGAATTGCCTGTTTTATTATGACAACTGATTAGCATGAATAAAACAATTCCATTGGTTAGCAAAATCGATATTAATTTGAGCATAAGTTAAGTATGAAATGGATTGGATAAGTTACTTATCCAATCCATTGGTAATTATTAGTTGAAATGAGCATTTAGTTTTGATGCTATATTATCAACCTTAACAAATATAGATGTGAAAGCTGTGCTTCCTTTATGTATACCTATTACTTTTTTACTATCTGTAAGATATACTGGTCCCCCGCTATCTCCGAACGCACTTAAATATGTAGCTTCACCCATATCTGTATAGTATATTCCATCGGCATTTACATTTGCATTGGTACTTGTAATATAACCTTCAGATTGAGCTATAGTCTCTCCTAACTTGGTTACATTATCTCCTGCCCAAATATTATATTCTTCTCCAGTAAGATTTCCATTATTGGGAACGATGGAGAAATTAGTTATACTAATGAATGCTGCATCAACGGAACCACCTTGGATTGAAAAGTCACAACTACCGATTAGTGTGTTATTATAATATGCCGGTCACCCGTGTTATAAGCATGTCCTGCAGTAACAAAACCGTCAGTGTTAAATCTAGTAGCTCTATATCCCATTGACGCAGTGCCTTTAGGTGTGCCTATAGAACTTCCTGGCGATAATGAGTGGTTTTGAAATTCTCTTGTGCATTGTTTAAATACAATTCCTGAAAAGTTCACTACTTCTGATTTAAACTCTTTTATTTCCATTTCATTAGATTTGTCAAGTTCTACCACGACACAGTTCTCAAAATCATTTAGATAATAGTATCTTATATTCTTGGCAATTTGAGAATCTTTATTACTGCTAATAAATGAAGTTATTTTGGTTAGAACATTATTCAGCTCCGTATAAGAATAATTGCCTTGTGTATATATGACATCATTCTCACCTATTAACCTTATAAGAGTGGCTTTGGTACTTTCTATTTCTCCTTTAAGAAAAACAACAAGTTTACCATTCCCGTTAATATAACTTCCCCCATAATAGTCCGGATAGTCACTAGTACTTAATGAACGAGTTTTTGTCATTCCAAATGATTCTAATAATCTTATACCAGCCTCACGAGCTTTTTCATTGTTTCTTTTTACAATGTTTGGCTGTTCGTTGTTTTCTCTTTGAAGTACATCGTCTGAAGAACATGATGATACGACTAATCCGAAAAACAGCAGAATGGTCAAAGGTAACAATAATTTTTTCATAAGCGGATAATTTGAATTAATAAATGATACGTATTTTACCTCCCCTTAAAAGGGCTGGCTTTTTTATTGGTGAATATCTATTAATACTCTTCATTACAAACCGAATATTCTATATCGTTGATATAAAGTCGTCATTGAAACTGATTTTACAGGTATACTGTTTACCCAATCTAAGATTCCGTATGCATCAAGAATATAATCATCGTCGTAGTATGCAAAACAATATAACGATGTCGGGTTGTAGATATACCAAATATTGGTATTTGTGTTTTTAAACTTATACATTCCAGCCTCATCTACATCGTTTATTGAAAATGATAATGTGGTTTGTAGGATAGGATTTATTACTTTATTCGGATTAGCTTTGATAGCTAGTTTATAATATTTGCTCTTTTCATTTTTTATAGCATTACTTTTTTCGGTAAAGGTTGCGGCAACACTGTTCGCTTTTAATTCTACATCGGATTGACTTGTAGCACTTGAGTTTGAGAATATGAGCTTATCTCCTTGTCTTGTATTTAGCACAGGTACAATATCATATAATTTCTCTCCCGAGCTACTTTTGCGGACGTATACTTTCATTATTTCTATATACGGTTCTTCAAGTTGTTCTTGGTGCTGAAAATCCATGTGGGTGTCGTTATATCTTTGCTTAAAGTTTTCTTCCAAAATAAAATCCGATATTGGATAGAGCCCACCATCTTGAATGTCAATCATTGTATGTGTTCTTGAATCATTTAATGATTGAAGCCAACTCGTTAAATTAATGGATGTACTTTTAACGTCATAAGGAGGTGTTGCAACATTATAACCATAAGCGCCGCCCAATGTTTTGATAGATACATGTAATTCGGAAAAAGATTTAGTCTCTGTAGAAGAATTGCCATCTTTTGTTCCAACAGAAAAATCTCCTGAAACAGAGTCCTTGTTCCATGAATAAGTTGCGTTTATTGATTTATCCATGTCGCGCTCTTTACTATTGAAATCTGTACTTTGTGTGTCAAGACCATAGTATAAAGCCGATGCCCGCCCACCTGTATAATAGCTTGTTAAGACAAATTCTCCGTAACTTTGAATTAATTCTACCATGGATGAATTATAAAGGGCATCTACAAATAATTCGTCCAAATAATCTGCCGAAATTCTTCTCAATGCACTAGGTGCTGTTTGTAAGGATATCATTCCATTAATAACTTCAACACTAAGTTCTCCGTGTACTGCTTGTTCGGAATTACTTGTGTTATGCTTGAAAATATCGGTTACAGTTTTCTTTCTTCCCAGTTTGAACGGACCAATATTTAGTGAGAATCCGGATTTGACAGTTTTAGTAAACGATGAAGTTGTTTCTAAGCGTTCGAAGCTGGCGTATGACATGGCTTCTGTTGACGTTGTCCTTAACTCTTTGGCAATTATATATGAAGGATATCTTTCAAGTAGCTTTTCCATATTAACAATTGGAAATCTCGCATTTGAAAAGTCCCCGATAATTGATGTTCCGTTTTCTATGGCATAAGAATTTCCAAGAAAATCAGTAGCATCGGTAAATGATGTCCTAGTACTGGGTCTGGGTGCTATCTTTTTAGACCAAACTTTTGGTAGATTCGGGTCACGTTCTTGCAAGATGATTTCTGATGTTGAATCATCCTGATTGTTTAGCGAAGCAGAATCACTTATTTCGTCTTCATTGTTACATGATGCTATAACAAACAATATGATACATGAAAATATAGTAAATTTTCTCATATAGGTCTATTTTTTTAATATGATTGGTGATGATTGACTTGCATTTCTGGTGTTCACTCTTCTTTTTACACTTTGTTGAGTATCCAAGTTTGTCTCTTCTAAATCAACATCGGATATTTCATCTACATGAATCCTTCCGCTCCAACGTCCAGGCAATTTGGCTATTCTAGCATCTTTATCTTTTTCTTTATATTCAATTGTGGCAACATAGTCTACTGATACATCATACTCTTTAAAATAATAGGTCACCGTGAGTTTTGTACGTGGAGAAACTTTGACAGGTTCTATATGCTTTAATGTATTTTCCATTACTCTGCGTACATTGGGCTGGTATTTTGTATCAATTGGTATACTTGCATTAGGAACAAGATCTATTTCTCCTAATGTAACTGTAGGGCGTGCAAATAGCATATCTGAAGCTGGAACCT
Organism: Bacteroides sp. 1001302B_160321_D4; assembly: GCF_015667765.1. NCBI lineage: Bacteria > Pseudomonadati > Bacteroidota > Bacteroidia > Bacteroidales > Bacteroidaceae > Bacteroides > Bacteroides sp. 1001302B_160321_D4. The sequence continues at coordinate 87,654 of NZ_JADPLO010000017.1, forward strand.
TAAATGCTATTCCCTTTTCTTCTTTAAAATAGGAGTCCTCTTGTACAGCCTTTTCAAATACGAGGTTCTCTCGTATAAATTGGGATGAAGAGTTTGTTATGGCTCGTTTGATAGAGACATTCTCCCTTTGGGTCACAGTTGCGGAATATGGATTGATAAATTCTAGGCTTTTCAGTGTGAATACAGCATCAGGGGTGATAGTAAATTCCTGTTGGGCTCTTTGTGTATATTGGCTGAAACCAACATTATTAGCTTGTATATCTACCACATAATTGAATACATCCCACCATGAACCACTACTTCCTTGGCCAAGATATAGCTCATTTTGAAGGACATAAGTTCCTGGATTATTAGTAGCAGGTATAATGTCCCAGGAATCCATGGCTCCTGTAGTGGAATTACTGCTCATTGCAAGTAATATTTTTGATTCCGGATTACTAGTGTAATGTCCTACAGCTAGACGAGTTTTCGAGTAGTTTGAATAAATTAAATAGGGTATGCCGGTAATTGATGAGGGAATTTGGACATAGAATTTACCATAAGAGCCAGGATTATATCCCTCATAGGTCACTCTCTGTCCCCAACCAGTACATGATAAATATCCACCTCCAGTGCTAAGTGTGAAGGGTAACTCTCTAATAGCCCACATATTTTCTGAAAAATATTGGCTATAGTTACTTGAAGCTACTGATCGTGTCTTCGCTTTCTTTAGTTCATCTATCCTTTCTTTTAATGCTTTTAGCTCATCTGTCATTTCAGACAATTCATAACTTTCTAATTGAAGGCTATCCGATTCCAATCCTGATAAGTTCAGTTTTTCTGTAGATGACTGGATCTCATTTTCAATCTCACTTTCGCAAGAGTACAATAACAAGGTGATGCAAGGCAGCACCAATAAGAATCTAAAAATGTTTCCCATAATTATTAGTTTTATAGGGTTTATAAAGTTTGATATTTTTATTATTTATCGTTGATTATTCGATTTCAAACTCTCCAATGAAAGTTATGTCTTCTTCTATGTAGAGAAGTTCATAATGACCGACTCTGTAGCCTTTCAAATCAATCTTATAAGTTTTTTGCTCATTAGGAGTTAATATCACATCTTGGAAGATAATATTTCCCAGTTGATCTTTTACTTGGAAAGTAACTTGATCGTCGATGTCTTCAAGAAAACGAACTTCAATAGAGTTTTCGTCTTGGATAGCTTCTATTGGGATAGAATTTGGTGTTTTTTGGCATTTATGCCATCTTATAATTTTAGTTCTTTGTGTTGATAGATTATTGGCTTCTATTATTATGAATGGAATGCCAATTAATAATAGTAAAATGCTTAGTTTTCTCATATCTTTGATTGTTTTTTGCAAATTTATGGAGATATGAGGGGGAATGCAAATAAAAGAAGTTTTTCAGCGTGGACAAACAGTGCTTGATAATCAGTCGCTTATGATGTTTTGCGTGGACATCCTTTTATGTTGCTGATTATTTCTTCCTAAGAAGAGGATATTAGTGCATGTTTTCAATTAAATAATCATACAATGTAGCATTATTATCTGGTAATATTATATTCAGTTTTTGTCTAAGTCTGAGTCTTTTTTTTCTTACTGAGTCGACTGTAATGTTTAGTAACTTTGCTTCTGTGTTAGTGTCAAACCCTGATATATATAAACAGCAATACCAAAAGTCTTGCTCTGGTAAATCTGGGCATCGACTATATATGTATTTACGTAAATTCGGATAAATATATGTTATTTCATCTGCAATGAGTTTCCATTGCTTGTCTGTTATTAATGGCTTGTTATTTCTGGGCTTATTTTGGTTGGCTAGGTGTATTAGTTCTTTATGTAAAGGTGAATTCTCTAGAATTTTATTTTGCAATTGTTTATAGTTGGTGGTTAGGAGACTTATTTCTTCCTGCATTTCCTCATAGCTCTCATTTTTCTCCTTAAATGTATCTAACAATCTTTTTTTCTTTTCCAGTTCTAAAGAAACATAAAGCAAATCTGTCTTTATTCGGTTCAACTCTTCTTGTTGTCTTTGGATTTTCTCTTTTGCTTTCTTTCGATATAGTAGATATCCTATTATTATTAATAATAGGATTCCAATGCATATAACTAAAACTATAATGTAGCTTTGCTGTTTAATTTTTAATCTATCTACTTCTTTGCTGATCTTTAAATGATTATATTTAGACTCTATGTTCAATATCTTAGATTGGTTATCAGCATATATGATTGAATCAGTTATTTCGACGTATTCTTTCAGATTAGTAAGAGCTTCTTTATAATTCTTTTCTTCATTATAGATTTGGTAGTATAAATATTTAATGCTGTATGTATACTTTGGATTATCTTGTGGTATTTTGGATAGTAGCTCTTTTGCTTTGTTAATAGCCCCCGATGCAATATATAAGTCTATCAGTGCCATATAATCGGGCATTGTTTCTCTTCCTACCAATGCTTTGAGAAAGTATTCTTCAGCTTTATCATATTTATTTTGCATTGCATAAATATTCCCTAAGGCATTGTCTATTGATGCAGTGACTTCGATATTTTTAGTATTACGTGCTACAGAATCAGCTATAGTTAGAATTTTTAAAGCGCGTGATAACGAGTCTATGCATGCATATTCGCGTCCTACATCTCTTAATGCGCAAGCATAGCTATCTGTATTATTTTCTTTTTTGAAGCATTCGGCAGCAGCCTTATATCTTTTGATAGCTTCTGTCCGCATGAATTTCTCTCCATATAAATCGCCTATATAGCTATATGTATATCCGGTGAGGTTATTAAGCTTATTCTTTTCTGCAATATCCAAAGCATTAGTATATATTGACATTGCTTTATCATAATCTCCATCTGCAAAATAAGAGCGACCTAAATAAATCAGAATTTGCACTTGTTCATCAGGACTACCATGCGAGGAATACCAGTCATAAGCCCTCTCTAATTGATAAGTTGGTAGGATGGTGGTGAAAATCTCGTCTGTAATCTTTCCTGATAACATACACCAGCGTGCAAAGGTTTTGTCGTCTAGTTTTTCAGGAGATGATATACCTTTTAGTAGGTTGGATGCACTGTCAGGATTTATGGTAATGGCCTTTCCTACTTCATTTAGTAGCCTGTCAGATACGGATTGTTGTTTGTTGCATCCTGATAGCACTAATATAGATGTTATAATTATAGCAATACTCTTTCTCATTTGTCTGTCGTGGTTTAGTTTCATTGTAAAAGTAATCTTTATTTTCTATATTATGCTCTTTTATAGGGAGATTATTTTAGTTCGGGGGAAATA
>NZ_JADPLO010000018.1:0-80771 GCF_015667765.1 Bacteroides sp. 1001302B_160321_D4
TTTTATAGGATTAAGAAAGAAGAAGAGGAAAACCATCGAAATAAAAAAGAGATTACCACCAAATTTGACGAAGAACCTGAAAAACATAAAAACATCTGCCACCTGCAACCAAACGCATGTAATACAGTAGTTAATAAGTAGTTAGAACGTGGCAGATACCTGTGGCAGATAGGTTGCAGATAAAGTATCTGCAACACGTTATATAATCAAAGAAAAAGCCTTGATTCCTTTATGCAAAGCTATGGGATAATTGGGATCACTCTATGGAGAAATGACAGTGTCTCTACGGGGAAACGACAGTATCTGTAGTGTACTAAATAAGTTGACACTTCTTAAATGCGAAATTCCCATGAAAGAATTAAAAAAGAAGTACACTCCTTACACAGAATCCGAACGAATGTCTTATATTCGTGAGTATTTATCTACTTCGGAAACGAAGTATCAGTTTGCCAAACGTACCGGTATTTGCCGTCGTCTGCTGATTCTTTGGCTTGATAAGTATCATATAAATGATAAAGTTATGAGTACAGACCACCCCTCTTTCAACAAATACTCTGCTGAGTCTCTCAATGAACTGGAGAAAGAACTCGCTGCATTGCGTGCCGAAAATCGCAAACTTCAGCGTGCTCTTCAGGAGGAAAGTCTTCGTCATGAAGCTTGTGAGGAATTAATAAATCTTGCTGAGTCAACCTATCACATCAAGGTTCGAAAAAACTCCGATGCCAAGTAATCGATACCTTGTCACAGGGGAACTCTGCCCGTCATATGCGCGGTAGGCTACAGTTCCTCTGTGATTACTTCGGCATAACCAGACAAGGTTATTATAAGCATGTCAACAGAAAAAAGGAAATAGACATCCTCACATCAAGCATTGTGTTGTATTGTAATGAGTTACGTAAACTTATGCCTAAGGCTGGTATACGTGAACTCTATGCATGCTGTCTCCGCAAGTTTGGTGTCAGGATGGTCATTGGGCGTGATCAATGCTATAATATTTTTCGTGCTAATGGCCTGTGTCAACGTGTCAGACATGTGAGACCAAAGACAACAAATTCTAATCATAATTATTACATTTATCCGGACTTGCTAAATGTTACTCCTAAATTTGTAGCTGACACATTCGGTTCAATGGTTGTAGCGGACATAACCTATGTTGCCACGTACCAGGGATGGGCTTACCTGTCTCTTCTTACCGATGCGGGCAGTCGGGCGATAGTTGGATATGCCCTGTGCAAAACACTTGAAGCGGAAGGTCCCTTAAAGGCACTGAGGATGGCTATAGACTTTTACAACAGATACAATGTTGATTTGAGTAGTCTCATACACCATTCTGACCGGGGAGTGCAATACTGCTCAAACCTGTATGTGGATATGCTCAAGAAACATCATATCAATATTAGTATGACGCAGTGTGGAGATCCGCTACATAATGCCCTGGCTGAACGGATGAATAACACGATCAAGAATGGGTGGTTGTTTGACTGCGAAGATGACAGCTTTGAACAGTTGGATAAACGTATAAGCGACGCCATATATGCATACAATTATGTTCGACCCCATCAAGGTATACAAATGAAAACACCGATGGAACATATTCGTAAGTACGCGGAAAAAGGTAGTTGAAGTCCCGCTCGTCGGGACGGGTGCTCCCGCCCCTTGCCGCGAGGGCGATCCCCGAGCGAAGAGTTTTTGTTGTTTAATGAAGTTTACAGCCCGAAGTCTTGCATTTATAAGAAAAGATACATATGTTTGCAACATCTTTAATATGACAACTTATTAAGGAATTACAAAGGGACAAGTAAACTTATTTAGGTTTTAAAATATATTGAGTTAACTAACTTAGGTATAACAAACGAAGTTGTCAACTAAATCCAGTACAGTACAATCCTTACCTAGAAACTGTAGTGTCCCGCCTTAGAAACTCTCGTTTCCTGCCGTGGAAACTGTAATTTCTAATGCCGGAAACGACAGTTCCCCGCCTGGAAACGGGAAGTTAATGTATACAATAAACTTTTGCACTCATGGAGAATTAGTTTATGTAAGGTTTATACTGTGTTGCAGATACTTTATCTGCAACCTATCTGTCGCAGGTATCTGCCACGTTCTAACTACTTATTAACTACTGTATTACATGCGTTTGGTTGCAGGTGGCAGATGTTTTCATGTTTTTTCAACTTTATAGAGGAGGATTACGCATTAAAATTAGGGTCACAACCGTAAGTCATAAAACAAATTCACCTCTGTGTCCTCCGTGTCCTCTGTGGTGAAAACCGTGCAAGAATGAGCTAAATGATAATTTTCCAGTTAAACAAAATTATAACGCCCGTTCTTTGAGATATTGAAAACGAAATATTACGAAAATAATGATTATCTTTGAACCACTAAAAGGAAAATAACAATGAATGACCTGCTTCGTAAACTCCCTATCGGGATACAGACCTTTGAGAAACTTCGTAAGGGCGATTATCTATATGTAGATAAAACAGAGCTTGTATGGAAAATAGCTTATACATCTACTCCATACTTCCTGAGTCGTCCACGCCGTTTTGGTAAAAGTCTTCTTCTCTCTACCTTTGAAGCCTACTTTGAAGGAAAGAAAGAACTCTTCGAAGGGCTTGCCATTGAAAAACTGGAAACGAAATGGGAAAAGCATCCTGTGCTGCATCTGGATTTAAATGCCGAGAAGTACGATTCTCCGGAAAGACTTTATGATATCCTCAGCCGTCAACTCACCTTATGGGAAATCCAATATGGCAAAGGAATAGACGAGAACACTCTTTCCGGTCGTTTCTCCGGTGTCATCCGTCGTGCCTACGAACAAACCGGTAGCAGCGTCGTAGTCCTGGTAGACGAATACGACAAACCTCTGTTGCAAGCTTTAGGTAATGATGTCTTACTGGATGAATACCGTAAAACCCTGAAAGCCTTTTACGGAGTATTGAAAAGTGCCGACCGCTACCTGCGTTTCGTCTTCCTCACAGGAGTGACGAAATTCTCACAAGTAAGTGTATTCAGTGACCTCAACCAGTTGCAGGACATCACTTTATGGCCCGATTACGGAACCCTTTGCGGCATCACTCTTCAAGAATTATTGGATACCTTCCAACCGGAAATCAAGATACTTGCAGCCAATAATTCCATTTCTTATGATGACGCGGTACAACGAATGACACGTCTCTACGATGGCTATCATTTTTGCATTAATTCAGTAGGTATCTTCAACCCGTTCAGTGTACTGAATGTCCTGAAATCAAAAGTGTTCGACAATTACTGGTTCCAGACCGGCACACCGACTTTCCTCGTCGAGATGCTGCAAGAAACCGAATACGACCTGCGTACTTTGCTTGACGGGATCGAAGCACCGTCTTCCATGTTCTCCGAATATCGTGTAGATTCCAATAACCCGATTCCGTTGATTTACCAAAGTGGCTATCTGACGATAAAAGATTTCGATAGGGAATTTGGTAACTATCTATTGCAATTTCCTAATGATGAAGTCCGCTACGGCTTCATTAATTTCCTGGTTCCATTTTACACCGGAGTGAGAAACAGTGACCAAGGATTTTACATCGGCAAGTTTGTACAAGAACTTCGTTCGGGAGACTACGATGCCTTTCTTACCCGCCTGCAAGCCTTCTTTGCCGATTTCACCTACGAATTGAACGAGCAGACAGAGCGTCACTACCAAGTAGTTTTCTATATTGTCTTCAAACTTATGGGACAGTTCACCGATGCCGAAGTACGCAGCGCCCGCGGTCGTGCAGATGCCGTAGTGAAAACACCTAAATATATCTATGTCTTCGAATTCAAGCTGCATGACACAGCAGAAGCGGCATTGAAGCAGATCGACGATAAAGGCTATCTGATACCGTATCAGGCAGACGGACGTGAAGTGATAAAGATCGGGGTGGAGTTCAGTGCGGAAAAACGCAATATCAGTCGCTGGCTGGTGTGAACAGATAAAGTTAAATATTATCAGGAGTTACCCATATCCATGCGCGATAGCAACTTCTCCTATGAACAGGAACCAAAGGTAAATAACCGGAGTACACTCTACCTTCCCTGATTTTCAACGGATAAGTTGCGGACATTCGTTCATGTTCCTGCAAGGCTTCACCTTCCGAAGGATGATAATCAATCACAAAACGCCCTGTTGAACCAGAACGTACATAACGGTCATATAAAAAACGCGCAACAACTCCCATATTCATGCGCAGATTGATTTCCACACAGGGATGAATCCGAAAAACCGGCTTTTCATTTTCTGGAAACCGACAAATCATCATATCAACTCCAAGATAACCTTTATAAACGGTTCCTACCAACGCAGAAAGCCTATATTTCAAGCAGTTCTCCAAATCCGTCAAAACCTTTGAAGGGATATATTGCGAAAGTTGTTTCCAGATTGCCTCATTAGAAAACAAACGATTCCCTTCATACATTCCACTCTTTCCGGTATGGAAGAGGGAATATCCCATAAATGTCACTTCACCTGTACCATCGGAATAAAACTCCATGGCAAAATCCTCTACCTTATTATATATAGGTTCCGCAATGATTCCACCCTGCGAAGCAGCCACACGCGTACACCAACCGGATATAAAAGGAGTAAATATGCCTTTACACCAGTTCAAGCCTTTACCGCTTCCCGAAAGCGGAGCTTTCAACAGGCAGCATTCCCGCTCTTCCACAAAGGTTTTCCATTCTTCCTGTGTCTTCAAATAATAAGATTCTCCGCAGAAATATTCATTCAGTTGTAATTCCGGAAGTAATGAGACGGCTTTAGAACGATGGGAGTATTCCCGCAAACCGTCTAATTGCTCCATAGAAGGAAGCAGGGCTTCATCCATGCCCAGCCCTGAAAGCCGTTTCCGCAAAGCTACATCCCATCCCCAAGGACGAATATCCAAATTCGGTTCAATAGCAAGTTCCGGCTCTGTCATCAAATCAACCGAAAGTCCTAATAATTCCTGTATCTTCTTCACATAGCCGAGATTATAGGCGGAAGAAGCTAATACAGCACTCCCCTCCTCTACATACCACATCGGAAGCAAAGCCAACTCGGAAGCCATACGTCTGGCCGAAGCCGGAGCCATATAGTTCGTTTCGCCGCTAGCCAACGCCAAGTCATGTTCCGGATTGAATATATAAAGAGCCTTTTTTGTCATTTCAAATGAATTCAAAACTTTATTCTGCAAATATATACAGGAAATAGTCAGGAATGACTACAATAAACAGAAAGTTGGAATTAAACACACAATTTTGCCATCTCTACTTTGCAAATCCTAAAAAAAGCAGTATATTTGCCACCCGAAAAACAAAGAACTGAAATGGAATCATTCTACCGCACACACGCCTACCTCGTTGAGCACACCAATGCCCCCGTTCGCCGCGATCTTATGGACGAGATCGATTGGAGCGACCGCCTGATTGGTATCAAAGGGACACGTGGCGTAGGAAAAACCACTTTCCTTCTCCAATACGCCAAAGAGAAATTCGGGAACGACCGTTCCTGTCTGTTCATCAACATGAACAACTTCTATTTCTCGGGCCACAGCATTGTAGACTTCGCCAACGAATTTCAGAAACGTGGCGGAAAAGTATTGTTGATCGATCAGGTGTTCAAACATCCGGAATGGAGCAAAGAGTTACGCATGTGTTACGACCGTTTTCCTAACCTGAAAATTGTCTTCACCGGCTCGTCCGTAATGCGACTGAAAGAAGAAAATCTTGAATTACGTGATATCGCCAAGAGCTATAACCTGCGTGGATTTTCTTTCCGTGAATTCCTAAACTTGCAAACAGGCATGAAATTCAGGGCATATAGCCTCGAAGAAATTCTTAGCACTCACGAACAGATTGCCAAAGGAGTACTCTCCAAAGTTCGTCCGTTGGATTATTTCCAGGATTATCTGCACCACGGCTTCTATCCGTTCTTCCTCGAAAAGCGTAACTTTTCGGAGAATTTACTGAAAACGATGAACATGATGGTGGAAGTAGATATACTTCTCATCAAACAAATTGAACTGAAATATCTTTCAAAGATAAAAAAATTGCTATATTTGCTCGCTGTCGACGGGCCGAAAGCTCCAAATGTGAGCCAACTGGCAAGCGACATACAGACATCTCGCGCCACGGTGATGAACTATATCAAGTATCTGGCAGATGCGCGACTCATTAATCTGGTTTATCCGAAAGGGGAAGAATTCCCTAAAAAACCTTCAAAGATAATGATGCACAACTCCAACCTGATGTATTCCATCTATCCGGTGAAAGTGGAAGAGCAGGATGTGCTCGACACATTCTTTGCAAATTCTTTATGGAAAGACCATAAGGTACATAAAGGAGATAAAAACGTCTCTTTTATGGTAGACGAAGTAATGCCGTTCAAAATTTGCCAGGAAGGCGCAAAGATCAAGAACAATCCGAATGTAACGTACGCGTTGCATAAGGCTGAAATAGGTCGGGGCAACCAGATACCTCTCTGGATGTTCGGCTTTTTATATTAAAAGATTTATTTACTTAAATATTTAATTTAGTTATGACTAAACAGAAGAAATTCATCACTTGTGATGGTAACCAAGCTGCAGCGCATATCTCGTATATGTTCTCTGAAGTAGCAGCTATCTACCCCATCACTCCTTCTTCGACTATGGCTGAGTACGTAGACGAATGGGCTGCCGCAGGACGTAAGAACATCTTCGGCGAAACAGTATTAGTACAGGAAATGCAATCTGAAGGTGGTGCTGCCGGTGCAGTTCACGGTTCTCTTCAGGCTGGTGCGTTGACTACTACTTACACTGCTTCCCAGGGTCTTCTCCTGATGATCCCTAACATGTACAAAATTGCCGGTGAGTTCTTGCCTTGCGTATTCCATGTATCTGCTCGTACATTGGCTTCTCACGCATTGTGTATCTTCGGTGACCACCAAGACGTAATGTCAGCTCGTCAGACTGGCTTTGCTATGTTGGCTGAAGGCTCTGTACAGGAAGTTATGGATTTGGCTGGTGTTGCTCACTTGGCTACCATCAAATCTCGCGTTCCGTTCATGAACTTCTTCGATGGTTTCCGTACATCTCACGAAATCCAAAAGATTGAAATGTTGGAAAATGATGATCTAGCTCCGCTGGTGGATCAGGAAGCTTTGGCTGAATTCCGTGCCCGCGCACTGAATCCGATGAATCCGGTAGCTCGTGGTATGGCTGAAAATCCGGACCACTTCTTCCAACATCGTGAATCATGCAACAACTACTATGAAGCAGTTCCTGCTATCGTAGAAGAATACATGAATGAAATTTCTAAGATCACAGGTCGTAAATACGGTTTGTTCGATTACTATGGTGCAGAAGATGCAGAACGCGTAATTATCGCTATGGGTTCTGTAACAGAAGCTGCCCGCGAAGCTATCGACTACCTGGTAGCAAACGGCGAAAAAGTGGGTATGGTTGCCGTACACCTGTATCGTCCGTTCTCTGCTAAACACTTCTTGGCTGCTGTACCTAAGACTGCTAAAACTATCGCAGTTCTTGACCGTACTAAAGAACCGGGTGCTAACGGCGAACCTCTTTACCTTGACGTTAAAGACTGCTTCTACGGTGCAGAAAATGCTCCGGTTATCGTTGGCGGTCGCTACGGTTTGGGTTCAAAAGATACTACTCCTGCTCAAATCCTTTCAGTATTCGAAAACTTGGCTATGCCAATGCCGAAGAACCACTTCACTATCGGTATCGTAGACGACGTTACTTTCACTTCTCTTCCTCAAAAAGAAGAAATCGCTTTAGGCGGCGAAGGTATGTTCGAAGCTAAATTCTACGGTTTGGGTGCTGACGGTACAGTAGGTGCTAACAAGAACTCTGTAAAGATTATCGGTGACAACACTGACAAACACTGCCAGGCTTACTTCTCTTATGACTCTAAGAAGTCGGGCGGTTTCACTTGTTCTCACTTGCGTTTCGGTGACAATCCAATCCGTTCTACTTATCTGGTAAATACTCCGAACTTCGTTGCTTGTCACGTTCAGGCTTACCTGCACATGTACGATGTAACTCGTGGTTTGCGTAAGAACGGTTCTTTCTTATTAAACACAATTTGGGAAGGTGAAGAACTGGCTAAGAACCTGCCTAACAAGGTTAAGAAATATTTCGCACAGAACAACATTTCTGTATACTATATCAACGCAACACAGATTGCACTGGAAATTGGTTTGGGTAACCGTACCAACACAATCCTTCAATCTGCATTCTTCCGTATCACAGGCGTTATTCCTGTAGAACAAGCTGTTGAGCAGATGAAGAAATTCATCGTTAAGTCTTACGGCAAGAAGGGTGAAGACGTTGTTAACAAGAACTATGCTGCCGTTGACCGTGGTGGTGAATACAAGACTTTGGCTGTTGATCCTGCTTGGGCTAACCTTCCGGATGACGCAAAAGCTGAAAACAACGATCCTGCATTCATCAACGAAGTAGTTCGTCCGATCAATGCACAAGACGGTGACTTGTTGCCGGTATCTGCATTCAAGGGTATCGAAGACGGTACTTGGTATCAAGGTACTGCTAAATACGAAAAACGTGGTGTAGCTGCATTCGTTCCTGAATGGAATCCGGAAAACTGTATCCAGTGTAACAAGTGTGCATACGTTTGTCCTCACGCTTCTATCCGTCCGTTCGTACTCGACGCTGAAGAGCAGAAGGGTGCTAAGTTCGAACAACTGAAAGCTGTAGGTAAAGCATTCGACGGTATGACATTCCGTATCCAGGTGGACGTTCTCGACTGTCTGGGTTGCGGTAACTGTGCCGACATCTGTCCGGGTAATCCGAAGAAGGGTGGCAAAGCATTGACAATGAAACACCTCGAAAGCCAATTGGCTCAAGCTGAAAACTGGACTTACTGTGCTGAAAACGTGAAGACTAAACAACATCTTGTTGATATCAAGGCTAACGTGAAGAACTCACAGTTCGCTACTCCGTTGTTTGAGTTCTCCGGCGCTTGCTCTGGTTGTGGTGAAACTCCATACGTGAAATTGATTTCTCAATTGTTCGGTGACCGTGAAATGGTTGCTAACGCTACCGGATGTTCTTCTATCTACTCTGGTTCTGTTCCTTCTACTCCGTATACTACAAACGAAAACGGACACGGTCCTGCTTGGGCTAACTCACTGTTCGAAGACTTCTGTGAATTCGGTTTGGGTATGGAACTGGCTAACGAAAAGATGCGTGCTCGTCTCGTGAAAGTGATGAACGAGGCTATTGCTGCTGATTGCACTCCTGCTGAAGTAAAAGAACTGTTCGCTGAATGGATCAACAATATGCTGGATGCGGACAAGACTAAGGAATTGGCTGCTAAGATCATTCCGGTTGTTGAAGCTAACAAGGATAAATGTAACCACTGCAAACAAATCGCTGAACTGCAACAATATCTTGTAAAACGCAGCCAGTGGATCATTGGTGGTGACGGTGCTTCTTACGATATCGGTTACGGTGGTCTTGACCATGTAATCGCTTCCGGTAAGGACGTTAACATCCTCGTTCTGGATACTGAAGTTTACTCTAACACAGGTGGTCAGTCTTCTAAAGCTACTCCGGTAGGTGCTATCGCTAAGTTCGCAGCTGCTGGTAAGCGCGTACGTAAGAAAGACCTCGGTCTGATGGCTACTACTTACGGTTATGTATATGTTGCACAGATCGCTATGGGTGCTGACCAAGCTCAAACTCTGAAAGCTATCCGTGAAGCTGAAGCATATCCGGGACCATCTTTGATTATCGCTTATGCTCCGTGTATCAACCACGGTCTGAAAGCAGGTATGGGTAAGAGCCAGGAAGAAGAAGAAAAAGCTGTTAAGTGCGGTTACTGGCACTTGTGGCGTTACAACCCGGCTTTGGAAGAAGAAGGCAAGAACCCATTCCAATTGGATAGCAAAGAACCGAACTGGGAAGATTTCCAAGGTTTCTTGAAGGGTGAAGTTCGTTACGCTTCTGTAATGAAACAATATCCTACTGAAGCTGAAGAACTGTTCAAAGCTGCTGAAGAAAACGCTAAATGGCGTTACAACAGCTACAAACGTTTGGCTAGAGAAAACTGGGGTGCTGAATAATAGTAATACCCTATAAATATAAAACGGTAATCTTGTAGAAGATTACCGTTTTTTTATTGTATGAACTCTGTCTAACATAAACAATACTCCCTTTTTCCCACTAGAGTTCATGTCTATTTTATATTTAAAATTAAGAATAACAATGCTCCAATCTATTTATTCTCAGACTTCGGAATCCAACTATCCACCAACTGCCGATGTTCATCCCTCCATTTGCGGGCTATTTCTTCTTCATCCATCCGGGCATCCTTCATAGCTGTCATAAAAGAGCTAAGTTCTTCTGTCGTTAGTTTAATGTTGCCAAAGAATTCGGCAGCAAACGGATCTTTCTCACTGAATCCTTTCCATGCAATAGCATGTATTTCTTCCAAGTCTCCATATACTTTCTTCGGATCATCCAAGAATTTCAAGTCAAACTGGTCGAACATCCAATGCGGTGTCCACCCCGTAATGACAATCCATTCTCCTTTGTCCATCGCTTTTTTCAAAGAAGCCAGCATGGTGGAACTACTTGAAGTCATGAGGGTATACCCATCAAGTCCGTAAGCAGCAATGGCCTTATCGGTCGTCTTCATTATCCCTGCTCCCGCATCAATTCCTACTATTTCAGAAGAGAAACGGTCTTTATTAGCTTCCAGCTCACTAATAGACTGGATCGTAACATATTGAGGAACAACCAGTCCTACACGGGCTTCTCCATACACCTCACCCAGAAATTCGATGCTGTCTCCATACTGATCCATATAATCTTTCATCGTTATTGGTAACCAGGCATCCAAAAAGACATCAGATTTCTTTCCTGACATAGATACAAAGATGGGGGCAAGGTCAGCATTTTGCAGTTCAACCTCATATCCATGTTCTTCCAATACCACCTTTGCCAAATGACTCATGGCAATACCTTCCAGCCAATTGGCATAGGCTATTTTTACTTTCTTTTTCTCTAAGTCTGAATTAGTACAGGAAGCCAGCAAAAGCATAGCTGACAATACTATTCCTACTATTTTATATATTCTCATACGTATTTTATCCTTTCCGTTTAGTTCTTGTTTTTTCGTCCTGCCATTCCTTGTGTGATACGGTCTAAGATGATAGCTAAAATAACAACTGCGATACCACCTTCAAACCCAAGTCCGATTTTCATTTGGGTAATACCTTTCAATACAATTTCTCCCAGACCACCGGCAGCAATCATGGCAGCAATGACAACCATAGAAAGCGACATCATTATTGTCTGATTGACACCTGTCAGGATGGTTGGCAACGCCAAAGGAAGCTGCACTTTATACAATAACTGCCAACGGGTAGCCCCGAACGAACGGGAAGCTTCCACTACATTTTTAGGAACTTGCCGTATTCCCAATCCGGTAAGACGGACCACAGGAGGCATAGCAAAGATAATGGTGGCAAACACTCCCGGCACTGCTCCCAATCCGAAAAATAAAACGGCAGGAATCAGATAAACAAAAGCAGGCATCGTCTGCATCAAGTCGAGAACAGGACGGAGTATTTTCTCTGCACGCGGACTGTTTGCCGTCCACACTCCTAAAGGTACACCAACAATCAGAGCCAGACAGGTAGATGAAAAAACGAGAGCCAGGGTTTGCATAGTAGCCTCCCAAAATCCCATTCCATAAATCAGTAATAATCCCAATGCGGTGAAAATTGCCGTACCACGTCCTGCCTTCATCCATGCGAGTGCAGCAAGCACTAGAATGGTTATATAAAAAGGTATTCCAAAAAGTACGTGTTGGAATCCTATAATAAAACTACCGATGCCTGCATTTATGGCATCAAAGAAAGTGGAAAAATGTACCATCATCCAATTGATGACCGTCTCTATATATTGTCCTATATTTATCATAAATCTATTGCGTTTTGAATTATTTCGTTTATTTCTTCTTTATCTTTCCCCGTCACTTCGATGATTAAGGAGGAAAGCGGGATTGTTCCTAAAAACTCATGCGTCTCATCAATCACCCATACCGGCGAATTGCTCTTTGTCATTAAAGGAAGTATATCCTCCAACACTGTATCCTCCAATACAGAATGTACTTCTGTACGCACAATCGTTTCAATGGATTTTTCCTGTCTGCTACGTAACTTAAGCAGGTCGTTCAGACGTACTTCTCCGACCAGTTTATCATCGGCGTCTATGACAGGTAATACGGTGATATTCTTCGCACGCATCTTACGAATCAATACTTCAGGTCCCTCTTTCTTCAGACGGGCCACCAGTGGTTTGTCAATCATTAAAGAAGAAGCGGTGATAATTTTACTCCTGTCCACGTTTTCAACAAAACGGGCTACATAATCGTTAGCCGGTTCGGTCAGTATTTCTTCTGAAGTACCTACCTGCACCACCTCTCCGTCTTTCATAATCGCAATACGGTCGCCCAGTTTAATCGCTTCACTCAAGTCATGGGTAATAAAGACAATTGTTTTTTTCATCTTCGACTGCAAAGCCAACAGTTCATCCTGCATTTGCACGCGAATCAAGGGATCGAGCGCAGAGAAAGCCTCATCCATTAAAAGTACTTCGGGATTATTAGCCAGAGCGCGGGCCAGTCCGACACGCTGTTGCATTCCACCGGAAAGCTCGCCCACCATCTGATTTTCATATCCTTTCAATCCGACAAGCATCATACTTTCCATCGCTTTCTTCTCACGTTCCTCTTTCTTCACTCCTTGAAGTTCGAGGCCGAACGCGATATTGCTCAATACGGAACGGTGAGGTAACAGACCGAAATTCTGGAAAACCATCGCCAGTTCTTTCCGGCGAACCTGCAATAACTCTTTTTCGGATATTTTAGATATATCTACTCCGTTTACAAGCACTTGTCCGGCAGTAGGACGTATCAGACGATTGATACAACGCAGTAATGTCGATTTTCCACTTCCCGAGAGTCCCATTATCACAAAAAACTCTCCTTCATTAATTGAAAGATTGGCATCTTTCACTCCTACCGTACAACCGGTATCTTTCAGAATTTCCTCTTTACTCTTATCTTTTTTCAACATCTTGAGTGCTTTCTGCTTCTCGTGACCAAAGATAAGGTACAAATCCTTTATTTCTATTTTACTCATATAATATATTGGTTTAGATTATAATATTTGTTTTGTTTTCAACTGCCGCGTTCCTCATTCTCACTTACGATAAACAAGTTGAATGTTCGCATGGTTCAGTCATGTCACATGGTAACATGACGATCCGACGTTTTTAAATGGTTAAAGAAAACAGACTAAGTAGTTTAAAAGGAATAGAATTTGATAAGATTATCCTCTCAATGAACAGTAGAAAACAGTATTTTCATAAATAAATAACAGTCTGTTCTTGCATATTGTTGGCACAAAGGTAAGGAAAATAGATTAAATATGCAAATTTCATTCAGATACGGAGTAATTCCAAAGATGCTTTTTCAAGTCTACGCATCCATTTTGCTTGAAAGAGATCCCTTCTTCCAACAAGAGTTGTTTCTGCTCTGTCCACCCCGGAACAAGGCGTCCCGATGCATTGACAACCCGGTGACAAGGCACAGATAAATCATCCGGAATCTGTTTCAAAGCACGCCCCACCATACGGGAACATTGAGGCATTCCCAATAATGCGGCAATTCCCCCATAGGTAGAAACTTTACCTACCGGAATTTCCCGAACAACCTGATACACCTCTTGACAAAAGGATGCGGAGAGACTCGCTTTGTCTACTTTATAATCTTTCATCACTCAAACATTACTTTATTTCAGTTCCAAAACTAGATAAAAAGGAAAGAATTTGCAAATAATAAAAGTATTTCAAATAAAATATGCAACTTTATTTGCTTTATTTACAAATAATCCCGACCTTTGTACCCATTAAAAGCAACCCTATTATTAACAAAACAAGCACTGCTGTTATGAAAAAGAAGACAATTCTATTCGCTTCTTGTTTATTTGGAGTATTCGCTTTCAGCTCCTGTGAGAAGAACCTTTATGATGAAAGTAAACAACCCGAAAAAGAAATTCAAGTAAAAGACCTGAATATACCCGCAGGCTTTCAATGGAAATTAACTCAAGTAGCCGCAGGAACAGTAGCTGCTACTACCCCCACTATGGTTTCCTTCTTTTTGGATGAAGCATGTAGTAAAGAAGAGAAAATAGCCGACATTCCTGTAGATACAGAAATTTCAAGTCTCCCTTTGAGCATCCCAACCTACGTAAATACATTGTATGCCCAGTACAAAACCAGCACCAATGAAATCAAAAAAGTAGCCATACCTGTAAATGCAGATAGAAGTTTCTCACTGAACATTGCTAATGATGCCAAATCCAAATCTAACACCACCCGGTCAATCACTCGTGGGCATGATATAGAAGATGACATCCAATTGTCAAAAGGAGTCATTTCTCATCCCAAAGATGGTTGGGGAACAATCATGTTTGAAGACCAATTCCCATCATTAGGAGATTATGACTTTAATGATTTTGTAGTCAATTATAAGGTGCAGTTCCAAGGTATTAAAAAGGTTGACAAAAAATACACTGCACAGTATATACAAATAGGATTACGTCTAAAAGCTATCGGAGGAATATTCCCTTATTCTCCTTATTTAAGACTGAAAGAAATAGATTCTGACGAAGTGGAAAGTATAGAAGTTTATGAAACTAAAAACGTGATTCCTGCGATCGACGGAGTAGATCTTGTCCCCAATAAACATCTTATCATTGATTACAGCCCTTTAATTAAGAATCTGGCTAAACCTGCAGGCAGCCAATATTATAATACAGAAAAGAATGCTTTGGTAGCAACAAGTGATTTACCGGAGATCAATATTCTGATCACCCTAAAGAAGAGAAAAGAAGTAAAGGAAATATTAGAAGGCGATGAATTCGACTTGTATTTAAAACGTAATGATAGCGGAACAGAAATCCATATGAATGGTATTGAACCGATCACTTACCAATATCCATTCAATGATAAAAATCTGCTACCGGTATATACAAACGGGGACGAAGAAGATGATAATTATTATTTTAGTGCAGGACGCCTGATTTGGGGATTAAGAGTACCAGGCAACGCAGCACATGCTATTGAAAAAGCTAATTTCTTGGAAGCCTATAAAGGATTCGCAAAATGGGCGCAAAGTAGTGGCAAAAACGAACAAAACTGGTATAATCAAGGAAACGCAGATAAAAATTTATTGATTCATAACTAACACATATCAATAAATCCCGGTAAACATTGAAAATTCAAGTTACCGGGATTTATTGTATTCTGACGTGAATAGTTTTGATTCTATCCTTTCCTTTTCAGCAAATCTGTCGGACTTTCACCAAACTGCTCTCTATAACATTTGGTAAAATAAGAAGGAGAACTAAAACCGACTTCATAACCAATCTCCGCCACTGTCATATCTGACGAAGCAAGCAGGGAAGCAGCCTTCTTCAAGCGAGCGATGCGAAGCAATTCATTCGGAGAATAATTAGTCAGGGATTTTATTTTGCGATAGAGTTGCACACGACTTAATCCCATATCCTTACCCAAATCCTCTACATTCAAATTTGAATCTCCCATCTTTGCTTCAATTAAAGCCTTGAATTTTTCCACAAAGTCTTTATCCATATCACAGACATCCTCTTTCGCCAACGTTTGTCCGTCACCAAAGAACTGTTTCAGGCGGCGATGTGAATCTATCAGATTACGAACGCGTGCCAACAGCAATTGCGAACTGAAGGGCTTGGAGATATAAGAATCCGCACCTCCGTCATATCCCTGAATCCGTTGTTCATCCAAAGAACAGGCTGTCAATAGGATGACAGGGATATGGCAGGTTTGCAGTTCGCTTTTCAGCCGACGGCAACACTCTATTCCATCAATACCAGGCATCATCACATCAGAGATTATCAAGTCCGGAACATATTTCATTGCTTTGCGGATACCCTCCGAACCGTCTGCTGCTTCAATAACAGTATAATCGGTATGGAGTAATCCGCGTACATACGAACGGATATCTGCATTATCATCAATTACCAAAACAGAAGGTTTGGAAGAATCATAGCCTTTTTCCAGTTCCTCTTCTTCGACAGCTAAAGTTTCATTCAGGTTGGAAGAGGCAGGAGAACCGGGAGAAGCAGGATTTAAAGGAACTGCAGAGATTGATGACTTTAGAGAATCTTCGGCCAGAATAGTCTCACAAGTCTGTACCGGTAAATCAACGGTAAAGACAGTGCCCTGCTTTTCATCACTTTCCACAGAAATTGTACCTTTATGCAATTCAACGAAAGCTTTAACCAGTGCAAGCCCGATTCCCGAACCGGCGTGGTGCATGTCTATTTTATAAAAACGATCGAAAATACTCCGGATATGTTCGGCGGAAATCATTGAACCGGTATTGGCAACAGTAAAACGAATCCAGCGAGTATCCTCTTTCGTCAAGGAAGATAAACGAACCGTTATCTTTCCATTTTCCGGTGTGAACTTGAACGCGTTGGAAAGAAGATTAAAATAAATACGTTCCAACTTTTCCATATCCGCCAATGTATGGTAATCCGTATCCGGCATATTATCAAAAAAGAAATGAATGTGTTTCTTCCGGGCCGCTGCAAGGAATGATTCGTTCCAGCCCTCAAAAGAGGAAAGAACATCTACCTGAACAGGTGTATATTCCATCTTACCGTTCTCGTATTTACGGAAATCCAGAATCTGATTGACAAGACGTAAGAGGATATTCACGTTTCGTTGAATCAGCATCAACATTCGATGCTGATCTCCACTTAGTGTATGATCGGCCAATAAATGTTCTACCGGATCGGCAACCAATGTCAGCGGAGTACGGAAATCGTGAGATATATTTGTGAAGAACACCAGTTTGGCATGCGTTGCCTCTTCCAGTTGATGAGAAAGCTGGATAAGCTGATCCCGCTGTTCTTCCAGTTTATCCCGCTGTTCTTCTAATTGGTCACGTTGTTCCTCTAACTTGTCCCGTTGTTCTTCCAGCTGTTTCTTCTGCTCGGAAAGTTCCTTATTCAGACGATTTTTAGCACGAAGAGATTTATAGACCACCAATAATAAACCTGCCACCAATAGAAGAATAACCAAACCACCATACATCACCACCTGCTGTGTAGCAACCCGAGACAGATATCCGCCGATACGTCCGTTCAATGTTTCAATCTTCTGATCCAGTTCCGAGATATGAGTTGTCTGAAGTTGCATGACATGCGCATTTGTACGGTCGACCACCGCAGTGTTCATGACCGTTTCCCGGGGATAAGGCTTTTTCTCAAGGATATTCATTGCCAGTTGCATCACTTTGTCGCCATTGGTCGGATAAATAAAAGTAGCATTCAACACACTGTCGAGCACCATTTCCAATCCGTTACCTTTGCCGGGGAGAGCATCGATACCGACAAAAATCATTTCCTTCTCCCGTCCCACTTTCTTTGCAGCCTGATAAGCTCCCGGAGCAATACGGTCATTATGCGCATACACGGCGTCTATCTTCGGATGCCGACGGAGCATACTATCCATTTCCACTTCCGCCGGTTCACGCTCCCACGCAGCATCCGCTTTATCAATCAGTTTGATATCCGGAAAGTTACTGATAGCAGCCATAAATCCTTGATGGCGTTCCATGGCAGGAGTTGAGCCGCCCAGTCCGGTAAGTTCCACCACATTCCCTTTTCCTTTCAGGCTTGACGCAATATAATTACCTACCGCACGTCCTATTTCATAATTGTCGGCACCGATATAGGCAGTATATTTATCAGAAAGAATCTTCCGGTCTACCAGGATGACAGGTATTCCCTTTTGATAGGCTTCCTCTACAATCGGAGTCATGGGGGCCGCTTCGTTGGCAGAGATAATCAATAAGTCAACCCCTTCATCTATAAAATAATGAACGTCTTCCGCCTGTTTACGATTATCATCCGCAGCCGACCGGATTTCAACCGATACTCCATCATAAAACATTGCTTCGCGGAGAATTTCATCATTCATCTTATGCCGCCAGGAGTCATCGCTGCATTGCGCCACCCCGATACGGAAACGCGGTGCATCCTGCCGACAAGCCGTCATGCCAAGAAGACAGAGCAAGACTGCTATCCACTTCGTATATCCCATCATTCTAATCATTCTCATTTTTTTCGTATTTCTTTCTATGACCCAAATGGACGATTGAGAACAAAAATAAGAAATAAAACTGTGAGTATGCTATCTATCACCCGATTATTCTCATCACTACCCTCCAAAGAAATGCAAAACAGTTCCCAATATTCAACCGGAAACTATTAACAAAAGTATAAGACGTAATACAAACACTTAATCAATGTTATAAAACATCTCTTTTTATTTGGATTATTTGCAAATTTAGCAGAAGTCCGTATCTTTGCAATGTGTTTTTCATAGTATTAGATTTAAGGTTAACAAAGGTTGGAGCAAGGCGTTGCTCCTTTTTTTATGCCCCTACCTCTCATATCATACGAATCATGCAAAAAGAACAAGAGGTATATTCCCACGAATGAGATATACCTCTATACTTACTTTCCATCAAACAATTACATTAGTCTGTCTTTCAAAACCTGCGGAAGTTCGGGCATTGCACCGCTTTGCGTGCAGACATAAGCAGAAACTTCAACAGCAAGTTTGTGAGCTTCGGGAACCGGTTTTCCATTCAAAATGGAAGCACAGAAAGCAGCCGTAAAGGAATCACCTGCCCCCACCGTATCGGCAACCGGAACTCTCGGCGTCTCCTGGAAAGAGACAACACCCGGGGTAAACACATAACTGCCATTAATTCCGCAAGTCAGAATCAACATCTTCAGGTTGTATTTTGCCAACAGAATCCAACATTTATCCTGTAAGTCGATGCCGGGATATCCAAACATACGGCTGATGGTCACCAGTTCTTCGTCGTTTATCTTCAGAATGTTGCAACGGCGGAAAGATTCGCGCAATACCTCTTTGGTGTAGAAGTCCTGGCGGAGATTAATATCAAAGATTTTCAGTTGTCCGTCTATGTCGGGCATCGTATCCAGAAAACGGTTGATAGTGGCACGGCTCACTTCATTACGTTGAGCCAGGGAACCGAAGCAAACGGCACGCGTACTCAATGCCAAACGTTTCAGTTCATCCGTAAAAGGTATGTTATCCCATGCCACGCCTTCTTTGATTTCGTAACAAGGCACTCCCTCGTTATCCAGTGTCACCTGTACCGTACCGGTAGGATAATCCACTTGTTCAATCTGCGTTTTCAGTTTCTTTTCGTTGAATACGTTCAGAATCTCGTCTCCCAACTCATCTTTGCCCACGGCACTCACCACGCGACTGTCAAAACCAAACTGTGATACATGATAGGCAAAGTTTGCCGGAGCACCACCTATTTTCTTTCCTTCGGGCAACACATCCCAAAGTGCCTCGCCCATTCCTACGATTATATTATTCATGATCTACGGATTTTATTGTTTCCAAAGTTATAAAATTATTTTTTAATACGGAACGTATAGAACAAGAGATAAAGCACGCCCACTGTCATTACGGCTACTGCCCCACTCTGTCCCATGGCATCGGATGCTACTCCCATAGCCAACGGAAATACCGTGCCGCCGAACAGTCCCATAATCATCAGACCGGAAACTTCATTTTTCTTACCCGGCAGGTAAAGCAATGCCTGCGAGAAGACTACGGAGAACACATTGGAGTTACCGAAACCAATCAGACCGATGCATACATAAATCATTGTCTTGTCATGGAATATAAACAAACCTGCCATCGCTATCAGCATCATCACAACACTAATGCCGAAGAAAGACTTCGGTGACATCTTACGTAAAATGAAAGAACCGAGGAAGCAGCCTGCCGTACGAAAGATAAAATAAAGGCTTGTTGCAAAAGCCGCATCGTCGAGTCCCATGCCGAGACGTTCCATCAAAATCTTGGGGGCAGTGGTGTTTGTACCCACATCAATTCCAACGTGACACATGATACCGATAAAAGAAAGCAGGATAAACGGTTTGCCAAGCAAAGCGAGACATTGTCCGAAAGTAGACGGTTTGCCTTCTTCTTTTTCCTCTTTAATCTGTGTGACATTGAGCAATAGGATAGCAATGACGGCTACAATCATGTAAATCGGGAACAGGATGCGCCAGCCCAAATCAAAAGTCGGGATGGCTTGTGTCGCTCCCCACATGGCAATATAAGGAGCAAGGAAAGAGGCAATGGCTTTCACAAACTGGCCGAAAGTCAGGCTACTTGCCAAACGGTCGCCACGTACGATGTTAGAAAGCAACGGATTCAGGGAAGTCTGCATCAACGCGTTTCCGATGCCCAGAAGGGAGAAAGAAATCAGCATCAGCATATAACTGTCTCCGAAAACCGGTAATAACAAAGAAGCAAAAGTCACAAGCAAACTAAGCAATACGGTTTTCTTCTGACCGATGCGGCTCATCAACATGCCTGTGGGCACGGAGAAGATGAGGAACCAGAAGAATACCAGTGAAGGGAAGATATTCGCCTGCGAGTCCGACAAACCGAGGTCTGCCTTTACATAATTGGAGGCAATGCCTACCAGGTCAACAAATCCCATGGCGAAGAAGCAAAGCATCACCGGGATTAGTTTGGAAAGGGAAGAGTTTTTACTGTTTTCCATTGTTTTTTTTTATCTAAATATGTTATCATCATTAGTTTATATCATAAATCTAGGCACGGATTAAGCGGATTACACGGCTTCTCGAATGATGGCTGTCAGATAGCAACCGTGTAATCCGCGTAATCCGTGCCTAATAATATAAAATTATATTTTGCATGAGTACTTATTCTATTTATATCATGCAGTTATATGATTCAATTTACAATCTGCTGTTAGTCGTGTGGGTACTACCGTTAGTTATCTGTTCGTCGCCTATATGAATTACGCTCTCCTTATTGCATCAATACCTCAAGCCTACGGTATCTTTATCTTAAACCTACGGCATAGTAACCTTGAAGCTACGGTATTACTAACTTACCACGGCCGTGGTAGGAATTCGTCATGGCTGTGGGAAGATCTTTCCACGGCCATGGTAGGAACTCGTCACGGCCGTGACGAATCAGTAATACCGTAGGTTTAACACAAGTATATCCCTACTATCCACCTACTATCCCTTAAGGAAAGACGTATTCATCCATAGGGAAACATACAAAGAGCGCATAGGGCGAACAAGAGATATTTATGGCTTCAACTTATGGACCACAAACGAATCTACTTTATAAGCTCCTCCTTTACTGTAAAAATCGATATGATTGTAAGGTTCCGAAGGGAATACCTGATTGGTCATCACAAAACGTCCACCATCTCCAAAGGCTTCCACACTGGATTTATCCACAAACAGACGGAGTTTCAATGCCTCTTTGCCGCCTTGTTCCTCGTTTCCACCTTGTTCAATTGCTGTCCAGGTCAACATCGGGAAATTCTCATTGAAGCTGACCTCTCCGCTCTTGCGACGATCCATTGAGAATTTCTTTTCTTTCATGTCATACTGCATATCCACTTCTTCGCCTTTGTCATTGTAGAGACGGAAGCCGATTACGTCTGCATGTTGATTTTCAATCGTCAGTTCTATTTCGTATGCACCGTCATTGCTGGGAATCATTTCTTTAATTGTGCGTGTTCCGTTTACTTTGAACGAGCGTTTCTTGGAAGCATCACGCAAAGCCAGCAGTTCGGGAGAGGGAGCTGATTGGAGGTAAGTCTCACCATCTACGGTAAACAGGCTCAAGTCGCGGGGAACGGAGTTCGGGCTACGGTATTGGGAGGTAGGAACATCGTTGGCGTATTGCCAGTTGCTCATCCATGCGATAGCGATGCGGCGGTTGTCGGGAGCATCACTCCAAGTCACGGTGGCATAATGGTCTTTTCCCCAGTCCATCCATTTGGTTTTGGAGGGTGATTCGTTTACAAACTCTTTTCCGTTGAAGGAGCCTACAAAATATTGAGTAGCACTTCCTCCGAAAGGACCTCCGGGATTCAAATTACAAAGCAGCACCCATTTCTTATCATTGGTACCTTCTACTGGAAGTTCAAACAAATCGGGACATTCCCAAACACCACCATGTGCACCTTGCCCTTCACCGAAACGACTTTCAAAGGTCCAATCTTTCAGATTAGGAGAAGAGAATATCTGCATCTCCTGCCCTACTGCTAATACCATGATCCAGCGTTTGGTGCTTTCATACCAAAATACTTTCGGGTCGCGGAAGTCACGCGCTTCGGACGTCAGTACCGGATTATTCTCATATTTGGTGAAAGTACGTCCGTTGTCAGTACTGTAAGCAATGCTTTGTACTTGTCGGTCACTGTTTTGTGTATAGATGGCGATAATGGCACCTGCACCAAAACCAGCTGTATTATCAAAATCGACAACTGCCGAGCCACTGAAAATTGTCCCCAATGCATCGGGAGCAATAGCTACAGGAAGATGTTTCCAGTTTACAAGATCTTGGCTGATAGCATGTCCCCAACTCATATTTCCCCATTTGGAACCATAAGGATTGTATTGATAGAAAAGGTGGTATTCACCGTCTTTATATACCATTCCATTAGGATCATTCATCCACCCATAAAGAGGTGAGAAATGATAAGTAGGACGGAACTTTTCACGGTTGCCCGTATCGAACGTGTCGGACAATTTCATTTCCTTGCAACAAACAGCAGAAAGTTTCCCCCGTATAGGATCATTCGAGCCTAATTTAAATTTCAACAGTATGTTTTTACCAGCATAAGCCGAAAGATCCAGCGGAACAAAATAGTCCACTCTGTTCACTGCCAGACGAACATCCGCAACATTCACCTCTTTATTATTAACGATCATGCTGACACGTACATCAGGCATTACCTCCTCTACAGGTAAAAGCAAATAACGTTGATTTGTATTTATCTGTACCAGGCAATGTCCTTCACCCAAATCTTTTATTAATAAGGAAGAAGTATCGGCCGAAGCATCCAAAAATGAGAAAATCATCATAACCAGAATAGTCAAAAAGGTCTGTACTTGTTTAAACGAGAATAATACATTCATGTCAGATGGTATTAGAGTTAATTATTAATATTCAATGTCTTCTATTTGTCACCATGCAAAGATAGGTGCAACGGATAGTTACACCTATCACTTTTGTTTCAAAAGATAAAAAAAATGTTACCGATCTATTTCTTAGCGCTTAGATAATGTAATATATTCTTCGTCATGAGCACAATATTATCTTGATAAACGTTTATATTACTATTCTGATTCCATTCGTAAGCAGCCAGACCGAGAGCTATACATGTACCTTGATATTCCGCTGTCGGAGCAAACTCTACCATTCCGGCACAACAATAATCCGTTACGTGTCCCCAAGTCGCCAAAACGGTAGCTTTATTTTCTTCTTCAAACGCTTTCACCACATTTCCTGCATTGGGATAAAGAGCGGGGAAGCCATAAGAATTCAAGTCCCACATACAGTTATGGTCTTCACGCCGTCCAGGCCCGATCAACGGGAATGTTTCATGGGGGAATTGGGAAGAAGTAACCATACCAGCAAAAACCGGATGAGCCCGATGATCATACTCCATTCCGATATTGGCATTAATTGTCCAAATGTCTGCCCCATCTCCTCCTTCACCATCTGCAAATATTCCGGGAGCGCGTTCGGTACGTCCAAATGGTACAACCAATTGAGTCGCATGATTGCTTAAGAACAGATTTCCGCCATTCTTATAATAAGTAGCCAACGCGGCAATTGCATCAGCAGACAAAGGTAATTTATCCCATCCTGCTCCAATGCCGACACGGTCTATATGTACCCAAATAACATCATAAGCAGAAAGGTCCTCATCAGTCAATGTAGCGGAAGTAATGACTTTACCATTTACAAATTGCTTCTTGAACCACGCATAGGAAGCTTTTTCATCATCATCTTCTATCTCTTCGGGAGTATCATACGTTATCACGTAAGCTGCATTTGTCAAATCCTGCGCTTCGGAAGGTTTCACCTTTATATTTTCTTCCGTCACTCCACAATCTATCACTTCGGACGACTCGCTGATATAAAATACCTGATTGCTGCTCGTATTCTCTATCGTGAAACTTGCGAAACGATTATTTTCACCTTCCGCAGCATTTACAGTCACAGGGTTTTCTATATTGTCACTCCAAGACACCTGAATGGTGTTCGATGTGAAATGATTATATTCGCCTTTCACATGAATCACGCCATAGTCTGCTTCTTTGCCATTGAGTTGATTTTCGCTTCTGTTTACAGTGAACAAGTTATCGCTTATCAGATTGTTTTGTCCGCTTATATCAAAGAAAGTCATTTTGTTTCCTGTAAATTCATTATCCGAGATATTCACCCGGTTACAACCTATAAAATTAGCACAGCGATCATCATTTGCCGTTAGTTTGTTGTGAGAAAATATCAGATTACTTTCTCCGGAAATACGTGCCGTTACACCGCCCTGTGTTGAGCCGAATACAGAATTGGTTACCATATTCTGTATGCCACCATTCATATCAATGCCATTCACTACATCGGTTGCATCTATCCGAGCTAATGTTATGGCGTCACACCCTTGGAGTTTAATGCCCTGGTACATATTTTCCATTTTAATATTGAAGAAGTGCAGGCGGTCATTATCATGTTCTACATAAATTCCGGTTCCCTGATGGTCCCCCTTCCCCACAAGCGTAAGTCCGTTTACCTCCACACCGCTAATGCGGTTTTTGCGTCCGTCTATATCGGCAACAGGGGCAACGTGTAACGCATATTCGGCATTTCCAAGCACCAGACGACTTTCCCGCGTATCGGCAGCAGCAGTAACCGCTTCATCGTTCACACCTTTCAATGTTACGAAATTACGCGTAAGTTGAATGGGACTATCCAAACGAAAAGTACCTTCGGGAATAAGTATCGTTCCTCCCTCGGGCGGAAGATCGGCTATAATAGCATTTATAAGATCAGCACAATCAGTGGACCCATCGGTTGGAAGTCCGAATTGGGTTATGTCTATAATCTTCTGACCGTTACATTCATCACAGAGAGTATAGGTATCGTCATTGCTGCAAGATGTGCCCAACATCAGGAGCATTCCGCTTATTAAGAATTTATTTATCTTCATGGTGTTACTATATTAATAATGGTGTATGTTGAGGAGGTTATTCTACTATGCTCACCTTATCAGATGATACACAATTAGAAACTTCAGTTCCTGAGTTCACCAGGAATACCCGATAACTCTCCAAATTATCTATAAAGCAGTTTTTGAACACATTTCCTGTTCCTTGAGTAGCATTTACGGCCACAGCATCAGTATAAGCCCATTCACATGACAAACTGTTGGATACAAACATATTGTTGTTACCCTTTACATTGATTATGCCAAAGTCATCACCATGGTCGAGCATCTGATTTTGAAGAGCTCCGGTAAGCCAAAAAATATTCTTATTTACCCGATTATCATTACCACTCAACACGAGAATACCATTGTAGTAGCTTTTAAAATTATTACCTTCAACAATACAGTTATTACAACCATCAAGCACTAAATTTTCACGCCCGTCAGGATAGACCTGATTATTAACAAACGAAAGTTTGTTCACTCCCTGCGCCTTACAGGTTATGCCAGTGGGCTGAGCACCCAGTTGGCAATTCTTGATATTAATATTCTCGCCACCAATCAGCACCATACTATTGGGAAGCTCACATACCCAGCAATTGATTATCTGCATGTTTTTCGCTTGTTCTATCTTGACGCCTGTATGCAAATTTATACCAATAATATTAGAAAGCATTCCATCATCACTCGTACCGGCAAAGTGTATGCCGATGTTCTTAGCTTCCGTACCACCGGACACCATCAGGTTCATAATCTTTACACCCTTCACGCCTGTCTCTACTTTTATAGCAGCTTCGGCATTACGCGCCACCAATTTACTTCCGCCACCAGGGCCCAACAACTCATTTATTCCATTCACATCAATATTGCTACGCATACCGGGATTCAACCCTTTGAATGTCACATTGTGCTTATTAATCACAATGGGAGCGTCGAGCACAAAATCACCTTCAGGAATAACCACTACTCCCCCTTCGGAAGGCAAGGAAGCAATAGCACTATTAATGGCTTTCGAACAATCCGTCTTTCCATCGCCAACAGCTCCGAATGTGGTAACATCGCCTTCGATTTCAGTATGAGTGCCATAACACAACAGATTATCATCACTATCGCAAGCCGTGAACAAACACAGACAGAAAGTGCTAAGCAAATATCTTTTTATTTTCATCATATTTATATTTAAGGAATTTATACTAGTTAAACTTACCATATCCGGGATTCTGCACATAATTGCCTTCAGAGAAGTTATATTGTGCATTGGGAATAGGCAAATATTCATCTCTACCACGAACAAAGCGAGCACCACGATAATAAACGCGCTTATTCTGCTCCACACTAATGTAACTGTTCATGGTTTCCGCAGCAATCCCCCAACGTACCAAGTCGAAGAAACGGTCACCTTCCATAGCAAACTCCATACGGCGTTCCCAACGTAATGCCTTGCGGGCAAAGTCCTGACTCCAGCCCTCAGCAGGATATTCGCCTATCAGATAATTAGCTGCATCCTGTTCGGAATGTTTAAAGTCTTTTACATAAGGACTATTTTTGGCACGCAGACGAATACGGTTAATAATTTTGCGAGCCTCTTCCAGTCCGGTAGCTTCGCCAATCTCTATCAAGGCTTCAGCCTTCCATAACAATACATCAGCATAGCGGATTATCTGCCAGTTGAGATGAGAAGCTCCCCAAGGCCAACCTTGGAACATATCTTCACTTTCAGGCGAGATGTAGAAGCGCTTTGTACAATTAAAGCCATATTCACCGCTGTTACGTATCCAGTTTGCTTTACAAGGCTCAACGGTATATGTTTTCCAAGTGATACCAGGACGACCGGTAACGAAATCCAAACGAGGATCCACAGTTGCATCAATGTTGGTGAGCTCACTTCCTTCGTATATTCCATAGTCATCGGCGTTGAAAGTATCAAACAAAGGCAATCCATAGTTATCTGTCTTATAGGCATTGATCAAGTTCTGACTGGGTAAGAAAAATCCGTCACCACCATAAGGACCTTTAGGAGCATTCAACAGATTACTCCAGTTTATATTCCCGGCACCATCGGTTTCATCATCCATCGAATATTGTACGGCAAACACAGACTCTACCCCATTTTCATATTCCAATTGATCAAGTTTCTGAAAATCGTTCAAAAGAGTATATGCCTTTCCTTGCGCACCTACTTTGTCGCAAAGAGTCACCACTTCAGCTAACAATTGTTTATCAATAGCAACCACTTGGTTATTATCATCTTGTCGGTAAGCCTGATAAAGTCTAGCTTTGGCAGCATAAGCATAAGCAATGTTCTTAGTGACACGCCCTACTTGAGATTGAGTATCAGGCAAATCGTTAGCAGCATCAAGAAATTCTTGTGCTATTTTACCCAGAAGTTCTTCACGGGTAAACTGATTGTTGGGAATGTACTTATAGTCATCATTTTCCACATTCTCATCAAAATAAGGTACTTGCTTGAAAAGGCGAACCAGTTCAAAGAAGAAGTGTGCACGAATCACTTTCATTTCGGCTTTACGACTTTTAATCATCGGCAAAGCGTTCTCATCAAGCGTATTCATTACCCGCAATGCGCTGTTACAACGTTGCAAGCAACAATAAAGTTGAAACCATTTTTCGTCGGCATTGCCCCATGTAGCATCTATTTTAAAGGTTTCAAGCAGCGTACAAAAGTCTCCATCATTTACACCGCCACCACCTTTGTAGGCATTATCCGAACGTACTTCACCATACGTCCAATTGGTCATCGGCACCCAGTGCATATCACGATTAGGACCTTTCAATCCTGCATAAGCTGAAGTAACCAAAAGCTCTACACCATCGGCCGATGATAACAAATCGTCATTGAGTGTACCCTGAGGTTTAATATCTAGAAAACGACTCTCATCGCAACTTGCCAATAGTGCCATCACACCTACTGCAAAGATATATTTCAATTTCATAATGTTCTGTATTTAGGATAAAAATTAAAAACCAAGTGATAGACCGAATGTATAGGTACGAGGTTGGGGATATGGATAGCCCAATCCTTCCGGGTCGGCACCAGTATAATTAGTCAGCGTAAAAACGTTCTGTGCTTGCAGATACAAACGCAAATTGGAAAGATGCGCTTTCTTAATCCACTTATCCGGGAAAGTATAACCCACAGTTAGAGTTTTCAACTTCACATAAGAACCATCTTCAATAAAGAAAGTGGAACTGCGTGTTTCTACATTATTATCAACCACAGTCAATGCAGGGATATCACAATTATAAACTCCGGTTTGCTCATAAGCATTCCAAGCATGCATTGCATCCATCAAACGTACAGAGTGATTACCTGTCCAACCTTGAAAAAGGTCGGTATAAAACTTGGAATTGTTCCATGCATCGCGAATCATACCATTGAAGAATACAGAAAGGTCAAATCCTTTGTAAGATGCACCGATGTTCAAACCACCAATAAATCTAGGTTGGTCACTCCCTTGCCAATCCATATCAGCAGTATTGATAATGTTATCACCGTTAAGGTCTTTGTAGCGAATACGCCCTACGCCGGGAGCACCAATCTGTACATCATATTTGCTTAGGTATTCATATACCTCCTGTTTTGTTTTGAATACACCATCAGCTTTATAGGACATCCATGATCCGTAAGGTTGACCTACAATAGTTTTGTCCACACCATTACCACCTCCCCAAGTATATTTGATTACATCCGGAAGTTCGGTAATTTCATTTTTATAATAGGAAAGGTTGAACGAAATATCATACTTGAAATCCTTTATTTCATCTCGCCAAGTAAAGGTTGCTTCCACACCGCTATTATCCATACTGGCAGCATTGTACCATTTATATCCACCTTCACCGATCACTCCTATATAAGGTTTCTGGATTAACATACCAGTAGTCTTTTTTTGAAAATAATCCAGTGTCAGTCCCAAACGGTTGTCAAAGAAAGCAGCATCAATACCAAAGTTCAGTTGTTTGGTCTCTTCCCATTTCAGGTCGTTGTTACCCGAACGGTCTTTCTGTACTCCGGGCAATACCGTTGTACCATCCCCATTGAAATTGTATGAGCCATTGGACATGTTAGTGTAATAGAGGTTGTAAGTAGCATTGTTATCAATCTGATCATTACCATTTATCCCCCACGATGCACGCAATTTAAGATCTGAAAGCCAGTTTTGCGTACATTCCATAAATTTTTCACGCGATACTCTCCAACCGGCAGATACTGAAGGAAAGATAGCAGAATTATTCCCTTTACCGAAACGTGAAGAAGCATCACGACGCACTGTTCCTGATATAAGGTATTTATCATCAAACGCATAGTTCACCTTACCAAAGTAAGAGACCATAGCATAGGTAGAAGCATTGTTACTCACACTTTTTCCTTCAGTTACAGTGTCTAAGTAACGATAATCGAGATCTTCTATCACCAATCCGCGACCATATCCCTGTAAATGTTCACCATTCTCTTTCTTAGCTTCAGTTCCTATCACTGCACTGATATTGTTCTTCCCAAGGTCTATGCTATAATTGGCAGTGTTCGACCATACCCATTGCACGCTATTATCTTGTCGTACGGTCAGTTCATTTACATCTACCTTACGATCGGCTTCACTCCATTTGGGGACGAAAGTTGAGTTGAAACCGGTAGTATAGTTCAAACCAAATTGACTCTTCAACACTAGATTTTTAATGGGTTCCACTTCCAAATAAACATTGCCAAAGATACGCCAACTTTTGTGACGATTATTGGCTTCATTGTCTGTCAAGCGAATGGCATTCGGCTTATCCCCCAATATATCCACATAGCCACCGGCATACCCTCCATTTTCATCATACACAGGAATGGCCGGATGCTGGGCAATAACCAATTCTTCTATACCGGCAGGATTAAGATGCTCCAACCAGTGATTCACCGAAATACTTTCACCCACACGCACTTTACCATCTACAAAGCGAAAATTAGAGGCTAAACGCGAATTAAAACGTTCGTAGTCTGTATTACGGCAAAGACCATCCTGATTCATATAATTTAAGGTAAGAGCCACATTCCCATCCTTAAACCCTTTAGAAAGAGAAAGATTATAATTTTGCATTAAAGCCGTACCAAATATTTCCTTTGCCCAATCAGTGTTGCCCGACTTTATTTTCACTCCATTCTGGTCAAAATAATATTCTTGCAGTTGGGCCTTTTCTCCATTTCCATATACTACACTATTGGGATTGGTTCCAAAAGTATTTTTATAAGCCTGCCAATACACATCACCCCATTGGTAAGCGTCAAGCATATCAATACCACCAGTAAAAGTCTGGGCAGTGAGCGACATATCAAAACTTACTTTTACATCGCCTTCCTTAGCACGTTTTGTGGTGATAATAATGACACCATTGGCAGCTTGCGCACCATAAATGGCAGCCGAAGCTGCATCTTTCAACACCTGAATGGATTCAACATCATTGGATGAGATAATAGAAGCCACATTATCATGTGTCTGAACACCGTCTATTACATAAAGAGGAGAAGAATTGTTGATGGTAGTAATACCACGTAACTTAGTATCTGTGTTACCACCTCCGGGTTTACCATCAGTTGTTACGTTCATACCGGCTACACGTCCCTGCAAACCTGACATCACATTACCAGTAGGTATGTCAGCCACCTCTTTCATCTTCACTACAGCTACCGAACCTGTCAGACTGGCTTTCTTTTCAGCCATATAACCTGTCACAACCACTTCGTCAATCATCTTAGCATCCTCTTCCATCACTATCTTCAATGAAGGTTTAGCGGCAATAATTACTTCTTTATATCCTATATAAGAAATTGCCAATAATGCATTCGTTGGTACACTAAGAGTAAAGTTACCATCCAAATCTGTGATAGTTCCAGTTGATTTAGAATCATTTTGCACTACGGAAGCACCAATAATTGGTTGACCATCAGTCTTTGAAGTAACGTTTCCTTTCACTGTTATGTTTTGCCCCCAAAGGACTGACATGAAAGTAAACAGGAAACAAACGCTACAAAGAAGTTTTTTGTTCTTCATAATACTAAGCATTAGTTTGATGTTATTAAATTAAAAGTACGAATTTTACTAAATCGATGATGCAAATTACGGTTGATTTATATCAAACGACTGAAAAAAATGTTTCAAAGGCTATAACATTTGTTGCATAGAACGCTATTTTATAGGGTTTTATACATTATTCTTCGAAATAGAAGAATTATAGAATATCTATTCTCCAGTAAGTATGGAAAATATTACCTTTGCAGGTGATAAGAACTTAAAAAATGGAGTTAACTACTGGTTGTAGTCAACTGAAAAAATCAACGATATGAAAACAATCTCCAACAAACAACTCACGATTCAAGTATCTCCTCACGGAGCTGAACTCTGCAGCATCGTCGCCAATGGAAAAGAATATTTGTGGCAAGCCGATCCTGCTTTTTGGAAACGTCACTCTCCTGTCCTATTCCCCATTGTCGGGAGCGTATGGGAAAATGAGTATCGTAACGAGGGGATTCCTTATACGCTTACTCAACATGGTTTTGCCCGTGACATGGAATTTACTCTTATTTCTGAAAAAGAGGATGAAGTACGTTACCGCCTTGTCAGCAATGAAGAAACTTTGCATAAATACCCTTTTTCATTCTGTCTGGAAATAGGCTATCGCATCCAGGGAAAGAAAATTGAGGTTATGTGGGAAGTAAAGAATAGCGGTGAAAAGGATATGTATTTTCAGATTGGGGCACATCCAGCTTTCTATTGGCCGGAGTTCGATGCAAGCAATTCTGAAAGAGGGTTCTTCGGATTTGACAAGGAAAACGGTTTGAAATATATTCTCATTTCAGAAAAGGGATGCGCTGATCCTTCCACAGAATATTCTTTAGAGTTGACAGACGGATTATTACCACTGGACACGCATACTTTTGATAAAGATGCTTTGATACTGGAAAATGAACAGGTCCGTAAAGTTACCTTATATAATAAAGAGAAACAGGCTTATCTTAGTTTACATTTTAACGCTCCGGTAGTCGGTCTTTGGTCTCCACCTGCAAAGAATGCTCCTTTCGTCTGCATCGAACCTTGGTACGGACGTTGCGACCGCGCACATTATACTGGTGAATATAAAGATAAGGACTGGATACAGCACTTACAACCGGAAGAGATATTCCAAGGAGGATATACAATTGAAATTGATGAATAATTGATGAATAAAAAGTAGCTGCCGGATTTCACATCTGACAGCTACCAAATACCTAATTCTAATCTACAAAACCTAACTTATAAATCTAACCTATGAATCCTTAAAAAGCAATCAATACTTGTTGCTTTCACTGAATCTATGCAAACATCTATTGTGTAACTTCTACTTCTATTATAAACCCAACCGATACGCATTGAATGAATCTACTTGAAATGAACCTCCTTTGCTATAAAAACACATACGGTTGTATGGTTCCGATGGAAAGATAAGATTAGTCATTGCTACCTTTCCTCCATTCAGGAATATTTCTACAGAACATTTATCAACAAAGACATCCAACGTATATTTATTCTCTTTCTTTATCGGTGCCCAGGTAGCTAATGCGAAATCATCTATATAATTGATGGAAGTCGTCTTTCTACGGTCGTGAACCTCTATTTCATGAGGTACACTCTTCTTTCCGAAATCCACGATACCACTTTTCGTCCGGTCCATAACCAATCTCTTTTCCGGAAGATTGAAGTAGATATCCACCTTTTCCCCTTTATCATTAAAGAGGCTGAGTCCCATAATCTCCGCTTCCCCGACGGTAATTTCCAATGCCAGTTCATAAGCACCATCATTATTAGCCAATAAAGAATCAATATGATAATCATTGGCAACCGTAAATGCCGGAATTTCTTTCTTTTCTTTTCGCAGAGTCTTTATCTCCGGTACCGGAGCTGCTGAAAGATAAATTTCACCGTCTTGTGTATAAAGACTTAACTCACGCGGCAAAGCGTTAGCACTACGGAATTGCTTTGTCGGAACAATATTACAATATTGCCAGTTACTCATCCAAGGAACAGCAATCGTTCGTTCTCCAGTGTTTGAGAAACAAACGGTAGCATAGTGATCTTTGCCCCAATCCAACCATTTCGTGACATTCGGCTGACTGTCACAACTGAATTTCTTTCCATCAAAGTCTCCTGTAAAGTATTGAGTGGCACTTCCTCCGAAATAACATCCTGGATTGACGTTCACTATCAATGCCCATTTCTTACGGTTCAGATCTCCATCCACCGGAAGTTCCACCATGTCCGGACATTCAAATTGACAAGGTTGTACCCCGTATCCTTCTCCGAAATTACTCATATAGTTCCAGTCCTTCAGATTCTTAGAGTCATAGAAACGCATTTCTTTATCGGCGGAGACAATCATCACCCATTTATCTTCCGGTTCATACCGGAACACTTTTGGGTCACGGAAATCTCTCAAACCATCAGCAGGGCACAAGATGGGGTTCTTCTCATATTTAATAAATGTCCGTCCATTATCCTTGCTAAAAGCAAGACATTTGACCTGCCCGTTTTTGTCACTGGCAGAAGTATAAAAAACCAGGATGCTCCCTACTCCATACCCCGCTACATTCTCCTGATCGACAATAGAGCTGCCGGAAAAGATATGTCCCAATGTATCACGGGCAATAGCTGGGGCCAAATGTTCCCAATGTACAAGGTCCTTACTGACAGAATGTCCCCAATGCATATTTCCCCATTTAGAACCG
The DNA here is from genome assembly GCF_015667765.1 of Bacteroides sp. 1001302B_160321_D4. Classification (NCBI taxonomy): domain Bacteria; kingdom Pseudomonadati; phylum Bacteroidota; class Bacteroidia; order Bacteroidales; family Bacteroidaceae; genus Bacteroides; species Bacteroides sp. 1001302B_160321_D4. The sequence continues at coordinate 33,953 of NZ_JADPLO010000018.1, forward strand.
TAAGGGTTATATTGAAAATACAAATGATATTCTCCATCTTTATACACCAATCCGTTGGCATCATTCATCCAGCCATAGAGAGGAGTATGATGGTAAACAGGGCGGAACTTTTCCGTATTGGCTGTATCAAAAGTATCAGATAGCTTGATTTCTTTCCAGCAAAGTGCATCCTTTGATTTATTACGAACACGGACGGTGGCAGCCTTCGCTCCGGCAGGCAAAGCAAAGGGAACAAAATAGTCCACTTGAGTCTGTGCCAGACGAATATCCATATCGGTATCCGCAGCCTCTCCGGTATCAAGCAGAACCTGACTTTCCGCAGCTTCCTCTTCTATAGGAAGCAATATATAATTAGTCGGATTGGTAATGTGGATGACAGTCAGGCTATCCCCTTTCTGTTCCAAGGTCAACTTGCTTTTAGTGGTGTGGCAATAAATCAGTCCGTAAGAGACTGCCAATGCAAGTATTGCACCTTTACATAGTTTCATCCAAGGGTTTGTTTTCATGGCAACAAAGTATTCCTAATTTATACAAGCTTTTAATCCAAAATAGACGAAGGCAAAGATAGGGGGTATCTTCGCCTTCGCCTATAAACTTTGTTTCAAAGGGTATCAAATTTGATACAAATCCTAAGAATTTTCTTTTATCATCCAAGAATAAAGACCTGTAACCTCTTTGTTTTCCTGAATTTATTTTTCTACTTTTGAAGCCAATCTTTATTCTTCTACTTATGCCAGCAAATAGAAATGCCTTAATCCGTTATAAAACAATTGATAACTGTCTGCGTAATCCTTATCGACGCTGGACGTTGGAAGATTTGGTAGATGCTTGCTCGGATGCCCTTTATGAATACGAAGGCATCGATAAAGGCATAAGCAAACGTACGGTACAAATGGATATACAGATGATGCGCAGCGAGAAGCTGGGTTATAACGCTCCGATTGTGGTGTACGAAAATAAATACTATAAATACGAAGATCCGGAATACAGCATTACACAAACTCCGCTGAACGAACAAGACCTGAAAACGATGTCGGAAGCAGTGGAAGTGTTGAGGCAGTTTAAAGGCTTCTCCTATTTTACGGAAATGAGCGATATTATCAACCGCCTGGAAGATCACGTTGCTTCTGCCCGGATGAAAACCACTCCTGTCATTGACTTTGAAAAGAATGAATCATTGAAAGGACTGGATTATCTGGATACGATCTATCACGCGATTGTAAACGAGCATCCGATACAGCTCAAATATCGTTCGTTCAAGGCACGTTCGGCCAACAGCTTTATTTTTTATCCTTATCTATTAAAAGAGTATCGCAACCGATGGTTCGTTTATGGTGTCAGAGGAAACGGACGGATCTTGCAAAATTTAGCTTTGGACAGAATACAATCATTGGAGGTTCTGCCACAAGAACATTACATAAAAAATACGTTCTTCGATCCGAACACGTTCTTCGATGATCTGGTAGGAGTCACTAAAAACACTGGAAGTGTAGCGGAGAAAGTCGGTTTCAAGGTAGCGGCTGCCGAAGCACCTTACATCATAACCAAGCCTATACACCGCAGCCAGCAAGTGGTGGAAAGATTAGCTGACGGAAGTGTCATACTGGAAATTGAAGTCGTCATCAACCATGAGTTAGAACGAGTATTCTTCGGATATGCCGAGGGAATACAAGTTCTTTATCCGAAGACTCTGGTAGAATTGATGGGTAGGAAACTAAAAAAGGCTGCTGAACAATATACCCATTCGAAATGAAAAGGGAACACGCCCAATTATCCTATCTGACATTCAAGAAAAACAAAAAAGCATGGAGAACCTGTCTATTGTTCAACTATGGAAACTTTATTCTTCAAGTAAGGCTCTCGCACATTCGTACCCTTCCTGATAAAACTCTGTCAGCTTTTGCACATCTTTCTCGATGCGGTCTACGGCTACAGGTTTTAACGGGCGAATAACAATAATCTGTCCTTCATCCTCCATGCGCTCTACCATTTCCAACTGCTCATTATAAACAGCACACCGCCGACTTAACGCTTCGCGCAACTTCGGATATTTCCGATATACAAACGAAGGGATACGAATGTCTTTCGAATCTTTCCGATACCCTCGGTTACGGGTGAGTACCACAACATTTCTCGTGCAGCCATCCGTAATGGCTCTTTGCAAAGGAATGGAATCTACAATTCCTCCGTCGAGCATGGGAACCCCGTCTACATAAGTAATAGGACATACAAAAGGGAGACTGCTGGATGCGCGGACAATATCAATCACCCTGCGACTGTCTTTTTTCTCTTCGAAATAGTTGGCTTCTCCCGTGATGCAATTCGTAGTCACCATCACAAAACGTTCCGGTGAAGCAAAATATGTTTCATAATCGTAAGGAAGAATATGTTCGGGGAATTCATTGAATAACAGATCAAAGTCCAGTATATTACGCTTTTTGAGCAAATGTTTCAGACCGATATAATCATACTTCTCCAACAAGTCAATGTTGCTGTACTTGGCACGTCCCCGTTGCCGTGATGCATACGACAACCCGTTGCACGCACCGGCAGACACTCCTATCGCATAGGGAAACCGGATATCGTGATCCATAAAATAATCAAGCACACCGCAGGTGAATACTCCACGCATTCCCCCGCCTTCCAACACTAATCCCGTAGATTCATCAATTTTCAAGTCCTTCATTTTTATCTCCCGTATTCTTATTCCGGCGGATTACCAGCAAAGATGACAATTCACGCATCACAGCCTCATCCTCGGATAATTTCGTATAAGAAAGATGGCTCATTATCAATAACCCGTCTTTCTCTTCAGTCACTAAATCTTCTACTCCCGCAAACCACACTATCATCGTTTGTTCCGGATAACGCACCTGCAAATCGTCAATGCGTCCACGGAACTCTTCATCATCCGTATCAAAAAGAAAAAGACGCACCGAATGTCCGTTCTGCAACATCTTATCCAAATAGGAAAAAAGAAACAGATCAATCATTCCGCCGAGTACGAAACTGACCGTCGTGCCTTCCCGATACTGACGATTGACAAATACGGCCACCGGACACTTCACCTGCTCCATAATCTCATCAATCTTATCCCGGAAGAGCGTTAACCATAAAATTGCTCCCGGAGTTCCCGGCATATCCGAACGATAATGACTCCCGGCTCCCAAAAGCAGCATATCAGGATGTTCTTTACGGACAAAGTGGATGATTTCCTGTACAAGTTTGTCTGTCACCCGATAATGGTTATCTACCTGGATATTCAATTTCGCTGCCTGTTGATTGAGCAAAGCAAAACTCTCGCTGGCATAATGTTCGGCATTCAACGGATTCAGATCCGTGCCCACCGTATAGTGTGCTGCAATCAAATGATTTTTCTTCAACTGCTTCCCAAATAACAAATCATAAATGGAAAGCAACACACGCCCGGATTCCGGACGCCCGAAACAAAATATCAATTTGTGCTTCAAAGATAATTTTTCTTCCCGACGTACGAAAATATGTTCCACCAAATGAAGCAAAGGAGTAGTCATAAAGGTCGTAACTAGCGCCATAATGACTAAAATTACAAATATAGAAGGAGGAAGAACTCCCATTTCATAACCGATATTCAAAGCGACAAGCTCCATTAATCCCCGTGTATTCATCAATGTCCCTATCGTCAGACTATCCTTCCACGACTCACCCACCAAACGGGCGGCAATGGCACATCCACCCAGTTTGCCGACAACAGCAACCGTCACCAACAGTAAACATACCATCCACAACTCCGGACTGTTTATCAAACCGATTTCCGTGCGCAATCCGGTGAAGGCAAAGAACAGAGGTAAAAAGAATACTAATGAAATATCCTCCACCTTTTCCATCATCACCTTCCGGAAACCCAGATTGGACGGCATCACTACCCCTGCCATAAAGGCTCCGAACAGTGCATGAATACCAATAATCTCGGTCAGACAAGAAGAAATAATAAGAATGAGCAGAATAAATGCCACGAATGTTTTATTGATTGCTTCCTGGTTGGCATATACTTCTCCCACTTTCTTCAGAAACGGTCGAACAACCAAAAACATGACCGCAATATAGACAACTGCCAGCCCCACTGAATAAAGTGCACTGGCAAAACTTCCTGCTTTGGAGATAGCAATCACCACTGCCAACAGACACCAGGCTGTCACATCATCATTGGCAGCGGAAGCAATGGTCAGCGTCCCTAAAGGAGTCTTCGTCATATTCCGCTCCTGAATGATGCGCGCCAATACCGGAAAAGCGGTGATACTCATAGAAATACCTATAAACAAAGCAAATGGAAGAAACGGAGTTTGGGCAGCTGCATATTCTTCGTACACCCAGTAAGAAGACAAGATGCCCAGGAAGAAGGGTACTAGGATTCCGGCATGGCTAATCACCAGCGTTTCATTGATTTTATTTTTCAGTACACTGAAATCCAGCTCCATACCGATGACAAACATAAAAAGGATCAGTCCCACCTGACTCAACAGTTCAAGATTGGTAAGCGAGTGTGCCGGAAAAAGGAAATGAAAAGCATCCGGAAAGAAAAAGCCGAGTACGGAAGGTCCTAACACAATACCGGCAACAATCTCTCCAATCACTCCCGGTTGCCCGATCAGACTGAACAAATAGCCAAAAAGACGCACCATCAGCAGTACGGCTATAATCTGAATCAACAAGGTAGTGAGCGGATGATGAAGATTATCCTGTATAAACTGGAGAAACATAGTGAATGGATTCCCCTGTACTATGTTCTGCGCATTTACCGCATAGTGCGAAAACCGGTCACCCTCTTCAATAGCAACATAAATCAACCCTCCAAACAGGAGTAACATCAGTACATAAATGACATAATTCTTCCGGACCCTGTTCCGCATAAACTTTATTTTTACGATTTGTGCATATTTATGGTAAAAACAAACGAAAAAGGCAGATAGTTTGGCGAAAATAACAAATTCTCAAACAAAATCTTGTTTTTTTGCTTCAATCTATGTAACTTTAGGCTAGCTTAATTGTTTAAGGAGGAAAAAATCAAAAAAGTCCTGCCCGCAGGCAAGCACCATGAGAATACAGTTTGAGATTAAAGAAAATTTGCCGGAAATTATCGAAGAAATCTTACACTCTGATAAGTGGCAAACTTCCGTGAAGGAAGAACTGAGCGGTCGGACGACCGTTGTGATCCGTGACCAAGCGTATGGTTCAGAAGCTACCATTGAAATTTATGCTACATCTATTGAAATCAAAACCGCATGGTCAAAGTACTCCTATCGTATATTTGTAACCAACGATATTGTATGGTGCGAATATAACGGTGCCTATCGTGGTCTGTTGGAACAAGTGCTCCTACCTACTATTACTCCTAAAGAAAACCTGCTCAATTCTGACGTGACCGAAAGTTCGCTCTACGGAAATGAGCATAAGAAATTGAGAGAGTATGCAGAAGATAACCTGAAACTGAAACAATTCCGCAGGGAAAACTTCAATGAACAGAAGAATGGAACCGCTCCATTCGATCATCCCAAGCGTGTGTATGATGAGTTTATCAAAGAAGATTATGTAGTAGCACCCAAAGAAGAAGAGAACAAATAATCTGTACTTAATGCTTTACCTTGTGCCATCGTATTGGCACTCCAGTGCCACCATATTGACACAGTCGTGCCAGTAAGGTGGCATGATTGTGCCAATAAAAAAGGTTGAACAATTATCAAACGCTCTCTCTCATAAATTTTATAGCCGTACCCACTACCTCCAACCCGGGTCACTTCCAAACGGTATCTATTTACCGGATGCACATACACATACATGATTCCCACTAAAAGCAGTAAGACAAAGCAACTAACACCTATTACTTTTTTATTTCTCTTCATATTCGTATGGTTTCAACTCCCAGGTATCATCGTAATAATAAGTGGAAGATCCTCCTGTAGCTATAATTCCCCGTTTTCCAGTAGAAAAACATACAGCTTTCGAGCGTGTGCTTCCTTCGAAATCGGTCAAATCCTCCCCATCTCACAGGTCTGTCAAAGGGTCGTAAATCCAGTAGTTAGAGCGGTAACTGCTTCCTGCAGTCTGTCCTGATCTCAATTTTCCTTTATCTTCCTCTGTGTCCTCTGCGTCCTCTGTGGTGAAATAATCTGTGTAAATCTGTGTAATCTGTGGTGAAACTTTCCTATATTTGTAGCCAAAACAATTTAATATTAATTTCATAGGAATGAAAAAGACAATCCTTATTGCTGCTTTAGGCTTGTTCAGCCTAAACATCATGGCACAAGATGCAAAACCTGAAGAAGGTTTTGTTTTCACGACAGTGAAAGAAAACCCGATTACTTCTATCAAGAATCAAAATCGTTCGAGCACTTGCTGGAGTTTCTCAACTCTCGGATTCATTGAATCAGAATTGCTTCGCTTAGGTAAAGGCGAGTATGACCTGTCTGAAATGTTTGTCGTACACAAAACGATGCAGGATCGCGGAGTAAACTATGTACGCTATCATGGTGACAGTTCTTTCTCCCCGGGCGGAAGTTTTTATGATGTAATGTACTGCATCAAGAATTATGGTATTGTTCCTCAAGAGGTGATGCCGGGTATCATGTACGGTGACACGTTGCCGGTGCATAACGAGCTGGATGCTGTTGCTTCCGGTTACATCAATGCTATTGCGAAAGGTAAGTTGAGCAAACTGACTCCGGTATGGAAAAACGGACTAAGCGCTATTTATGATACTTATCTGGGAGCATGTCCGGAGAAGTTCACATACAAAGGCAAAGAATATACTCCGAAGACTTTTTCTGAATCACTGGGATTGAACTGTGACGACTATGTATCACTGACTTCTTATACACATCATCCATTCTATTCTCAATTCGCAATCGAGATTCAGGATAATTGGCGCAATGGTTTATCCTACAACCTGCCTATCGAAGAGCTGATGGCTGTAATGGACAATGCTATAAAGAAAGGTTATACTTTTGCATGGGGTAGCGACGTCAGCGAACAGGGATTCACACGTGACGGTATCGCCGTTATGCCGGATGTAAACAAAGAATCTGAACTTTCCGGTTCGGATATGGCTCGCTGGACCGGCCTGACTGCTGCTAACAAACGTCAAATGATGACAACCAAACCATACCCGGAAATCGACGTCACTCAAGAAATGCGCCAAGTTGCTTTCGACAATTGGGAAACTACGGACGACCACGGAATGGTAATCTACGGTATCGCTAAAGACCAAAACGGAAAAGAATACTTCATGGTGAAGAATTCTTGGGGTAAATCAGGCAAATACAATGGTATCTGGTATGCTTCCAAAGCATTCGTTGCTTACAAGACTATGAATATTCTTGTACACAAAGACGCACTGCCTAAAGAGATTGCTAAAAAACTGGGAATCAAATAAACGAGTACCCATCCTTTATAAATAAAAAGCCTCATTAGCTACAAATAGCTTCTGAGGCTTTTTTAAGCAGTTATTTTTCGGGATTACTCCATGTTATCGAAACAAAAGTAAGACTGCTGTTTTCTTCCTCCAAATATAATCGACCAAAGAACGGATTTCAACGGTAAACAGTTTTGTTCTATTTTTAAGATTCTACCGTTTGACAGTGGCTATGAATCAAATCAAGCAGAGAATAAAATGCATGAATTAATGCAAGATTATACACATACAGCCCCTTATTATGCATAAATACAAGGAAAAACAGACGGTCTTTATGGTATAAATGCACCCTTGCTTTTAATGAAACGCAGGCTTGGTCGGTGAGAAACGCATCCTTGCTCACCGACCAAGCCAGCGTTCATCGGTGAGAAAGGATTTTTGGGCTGAAAGAAGAGCCATTTCCAAGTTATTTCACTTCAGAATCCATTGATTCTTTATATAGCAAATAGCTATATAATAGGAAAAGAATCATTCATTTACTCCGACTCTGAAAGCAAATAAGTACCAAAAATATCTTCCATCAGCAAAGCGCTGTCTTTTCGCATTTCCCTGATACATATTTAAGCGATTTTTTATCAACCTCTTGCATACCGGCTCTGATTGACAGCAGGGAGAATGTATAAAACATCCCATTTTTATGTATAGTCCAATTTTAAGCAGACGCAGATTTATTTCTCGCGATATTCCAGCGGAGTCATCTTCACCTTTTTACGAAAGTATTTATTGAAAAAAGAATGATTGTTAAAGCCTAACGAGAAAGCTATTTCTTTCACCGGCAACCGGGTGGTTTTCAATTGGGCCTTCGCATTCATAATAATAATTTCTGTAATGATTGCCAACGGACTGTATCCGCTTGCCCGACGGATGGCACTTGAGAAATGTGCCGCAGTAACCCCACACTTCTCCGCATAAAACGCCACTTCATGCTCTTTGGTATAATGAGCCATCAACAACTGTATAAACTGCCTGTACAACTCCTGTTCTCTTCTCAAAGGTTCATCGAGCTTCTTGCCATAGCGTTTATACAATTCTTTCGTTCCCTGCAAAAAAATAGCCAGTACGGAACGTATGATCTCTTTATTTTCTAATGAATGTGGGAGTGTATAAGCACGAATCAGTAAAAGATATACATTCCGGTATAAGCCGGCAACATCCTCTTGCAGAGAGATGACCGGACTGTTCAATATCATAGGCATAAAGTCCAGCAGGATTTCCACATAATTGCCCGAAAGCATAAAATCGGACGAGAAACCGGCAAAAGAAATACGGGTATCAGACGAAACTTCGTGTATCTGAATGAATGAATTAGGAAGAACAACGATGAAATCATTCTTACGAATGACAATCTCCAACAAATTAATGGTAGCTCTGACCATCCCTTCCGTACAAAGCACAAAGACACCGGCTTTTATTTTGCAGGGGAAATTACCATAGTAGTTTAAGATATCTCCGGTGATACTGTCATCTGCTATAAAATCAACCGGAAGGTCAAATTTAGGAAAGGATTCGTTAGTTGTCATCGTCAGTTCTTTTTTAATTTACCAAAAATATCCATTTCATCCGGATTCCGGGCAACAAGTTCAAAAATGGTATATTATATCCTACAAATAGAACATTATTTTCTTCTTTATTAGGATTGTATTTAAGAAAATAGCAAATATAGAATATTGAATCCCAAGAATGGAGCTTGACGGCAGTCACCTATTAGCCGTACTTTGCATCGTTTTAATAAATATGTTGAAATAAAACCTAGAAGAGAATGAGAACTTTAAAAAGACTTTTTTATGTAGTTTGTACGGCTTTCCTCCTTACATCTTGCGAGGAAACCTATAATGACAAGCTATTCTGGCCGGGTGAACTCTGCCAGGAGTATGGCTCATACATCAAACCGGCTACCTTAAACCTGACCTACAGCGGGGAGAAACTCGTTGGAAAAACTGTCGACTTTAAAACAGAAGACAGTGAAAAAGGAACCTTGACACTGAATGACATTATCCCGGGAGAGAAACAAACTCCTCTTCCAATCAGTCTGTGCGAACAGGAAAACTCTTATACATTTAGCGGCAAGAACATCACGATGGGAGGAGCAACCGTGACATACAGCGGTGCCATCACTCCGAAAACAATGAAACTGGATTTGGACGTGGTAATGCCGCAAAGTAAATGGGAGAAAAGTTATGGCATATCCAATTTCACTAAAGGAAAGAAAATGACTGTCACTTACAGCGGAGGGCAATATGTATGGAAAGAAACGAATGAAATCTTAACCGGAGGATTCTATGTCCATCTGGATGACGTGGAACTGACCAAAGCGGGCAGTACACTGTTTTTAAGGATGAAACTGATTCAAAATGCACTTTGCTATTTCATACCGCAACTTCTTCAGACAATCACCCTACAACCCGACGGTAACCTTGTAGCCAATTATACGACGAGTCCCGTTTACATCGGCAGCGTACCGATCAATAACATAGATCCGGATAAAGACGTCGGTACCATCGCAACATTTGTCACCAAGTTTATGATTGGTTTACTGACGGAAAAAGATATCAATAATGCATTGACAGACCGTACATGGACCGCTTCACCAATTAATCTAATCACCTGGACAGAGAAGAGCGGTAGACTTAAAATAAACCTGAACTTACCGGCAATTATCAGTCTGGCAACCAAGGACGGTGAAACTCCTATCGATTCAGGACTGGTTTCCGGAATTATGGAAGCTCTTGCCCAATCCAATCCTGTGCAACTGAAACTGTTGCTCGGAATCGTAAACTCCATGATCGACAATCCATTGCTCGGTATCATAACCAGTATGGATACGGCGAGCTTCCAACAGGTATTCTACTTACTGACTGAAGGAATTATCTTTCATATAGAAGAGGAAGACGGACATACCCATCTTTACTTAACCAAAGAGTCGACAACTGCTTTCATTCAGTTATTGCCCGGACTGCAACCGATAGTGGAAGGAATGTTGCCGGAAAGCATGGCCAACAATACTGTATTTAAAAACCTGCTCGGACTTCTCATGGGAAATGACGAAAACGGTCTGCCGGTTTTATGGAATGCAGCCAATACTATTGACTTAGGATTGGATCTTCTGCCACAAGAATAAACATCAACTATGAATATCAAAAAAGAAAACAATGAAGAAAATATATATTCTAACTTTGCTACTATGCTTCACCAGCCTTGGGAGTAGTTTTGCCCAAACGCTGAAAGGACATATATATGATGCAAATACCAATGAACCATTGGTGGGAGCAGCCGTTACGTATAAGTTACAGGGCAATCAGGGAGTAGTGTCCGACATCCATGGGGCTTATGAAATCAAGCTGCCCGAAGGGGGTGTCGATCTCGTATTCAGTTATGTGGGCTACGAAGATGTACTGATGCCGATCGTAATCGACAGACGTGAGGTAATCACCAAAAACGTCTACATGAAAGAAAGCACCAAACTGTTGGAGGAAGTCGTGGTCAGCGCCGGACGCTTTGAACAGAAATTGAGTAATGTCACTGTTTCCATGGATGTAGTGAAAGCCGGTGACATTGCCCGCCAGGCACCAACAGATATATCGTCTACCCTCCGCACTCTTCCGGGAGTGGATATTGTAGACAAACAACCTTCCATACGTGGTGGTAGCGGATGGACATACGGAGTAGGTGCACGCAGTCAGATTCTGGTGGATGGTATGAGTACCCTGAATCCCAAGACAGGCGAAATCAACTGGAACACCGTACCTTTGGAGAATATCGAGCAGATTGAAGTAATCAAAGGAGCCTCTTCCGTTTTATATGGTTCATCGGCTTTGAATGGTATCATCAATATCCGCACCGCACGTCCGGGGTTAGCTCCGAAAACACGTTTCAGCGCATATCTCGGTATCTATGGTGATGCGGAGAATGACGAATACCAATGGAGTGACAAGAATTTCTGGAAAGAAGATAAATATTCGGTCAAACCGATTCTGCGCGGAAATCTTCTTAGTGGTGTGCGTAATCCGATTTACGAAGGATTCGATCTCTCCCACGCCCGTCGTATCGGTAATTTCGACGTCAGTGGCAGCCTCAATCTTTTCACTGATGAAGGATACCGCCAGCAAGGATATAACAAACGTTTCCGCATGGGAGGTAACCTAACCTATCACCAACCGGACATGGGAATGAAACTGTTGAACTATGGTTTTAATATCGATTTCCTGTCTAATCAATATGGTGACTTTTTTATCTGGCGTTCACCGACAGAGGTGTACAAGCCCTCTCCTTTCACCAACATGGGCAGGGAAGATAATAATTTTCATATCGACCCGTTTGTCAACTACGTGAATCCGGAAAACGGTACGTCACATAAGATCAAGGGACGTTTCTATTATAGTGCCGACAATATCGTACGTCCTACCCAGGGAGCATCCATCATGGATATTCTGGGCAATATGGGGACAGATGCCCAAACGATACAGAATATTGCAGGCGGTGATTACAGTTCATTCTACCCGGCATTGGTGGGAATCGGTTCAGGACTAATCAATGGTAATCTGGAAGACGCCATGAATGGAGTATTCACTTCATTAGGCAATATCTTCCCTAACGCGACGACTGCCGATTATTGCGATCTGATTTCCTGGGTGATGGACAATGGGCTGCCCAGTGATTTGGGAGGACTGACGAACGGACAATTGCCTGGTGACCTGATTCCCTGGGTGTCCGACGTACTCAATCCTTCACGAAACACTCCTAAGACGCAGACTGATAAAAGCACTAACTATTATCTCGATTATCAGTTCAACAAGAAATGGGACAGTGGCGCACAAATCACTACCGGAGCCACTTATGAGCATGTACGGTATAATTCGGCCATCATGGACGAAGTCTACAAAAGCGATAACATAGCTGCTTTCTTCCAGTACGACCAACGTTTCTGGGACCGTCTAAGCGTATCTGCCGGTGTGCGTGCCGAATACTATCGTGTAAACAATCACCATCGTGAAGCAGAAACAAAGATATTCGGAACTAAAGTTCCATTCCGCCCCGTGTTCCGTGCCGGACTGAACTATCAGTTGGCAGATTACAGTTTTATCCGTGCCAGCTTCGGACAAGGCTACCGTAACCCGTCCATCAATGAGAAATACCTGCGCAAGGATATCGGAGGAGTCGGCGTTTACCCGAATCTGGATATCAAACCGGAAAAAGGGTTTAATGCGGAATTGGGATTCAAGCAAGGGTATAAGATTGGCAATTTCCAGGGATTTGTAGATGTTGCAGGATTCTATACGCAATATAAGGATATGGTCGAATTCCAGTTCGGACTATTCAATAATGCGGACTATACGATGATTAACAGCATCAGTGATGCCATCCGGATGATAACCGATGGTCAAGGTTTCGGAATCGGAGCACAGTTTCATAACGTATCGAAAGCACAAATCTACGGAGTGGAAATATCAACAAACGGCGTTTATAACTTCAACAAGAACACAAAGTTGTTCTATAACTTAGGGTATGTATACACCGAACCCCGTGATGCGGATTATAAGGAACGCAATGATGCGGAGGATCTTTATACCGATCCTCTTCAAATGAAAGAAAAATCGAACACCGGAAAGTATTTGAAGTATCGTCCGAAACACAGCTTTAAAGCGACGGTAGATTTCCAGTGGAAACGTATCAATCTGGGTGCAAACGTTGCCTGGAAGAGTAAAATCCTCGCAGTGGATTACCTGATGATGGATGAACGTCCGAAAGCACAACTCGACTTGATGGATTACGTTCGCGGCATCGCTTTCGGTTATTCTAAAGGAGAGACTTTGGCTACTTATTGGAAAAAACATAATACGGACTACGCCACTGTGGATATGCGCCTTGGAGTAAAAGCGTCCAAAGAGGTAGCTTTTCAGTTTATGGTCAACAACTTGTTAAATAAAGAATATAGCTACCGCCCGATGGCAGTTGCCGCTCCACGCACGTTTGTTGTTAAGATGGATATTACTTTCTAAATAACTTTTAGAATTTACAACCGATTCAGAAGCGGCTGCACGATGCAGCCGCTTTCTTTTTTTCCGCATCTGTCATCATTTATCTATATATTGCGTATCTTTACCCCGCGAAAATGAGAAAAAACAGTCGATAAAATGAAAAAACAAATCCTACTTATTGCTATCTTATTATGTACAGCCTTTGCACAGGCACAAGAAGTTTTTGTAACCGCAGATTTTGTAAGTAGCTACATCTGGCGTGGTATAGACAGCGGCAATGCAAGTGTACAACCCTCGCTCGGCCTCAACTGGAAAGGCCTGACCGTCTATGCATGGGGTTCTACCGAATTTCGCGAAAAGAATAATGAGATAGACTTGTCATTGGAGTACGAATACAAAAACCTGACTCTCTACGCCAACAACTATTTTACCCAAACAGAAGAAGAACCTTTCAAATACTTCAATTACAGTTCACATTCCACGGGACATACTTTTGAAGTAGGAGCCGGGTATATGCTTAGTGAGAAATTTCCATTATCAGTCAGCTGGTACACCACCTTTGCCGGAAACGACTACCGTGAAAACGGAAAACGTGCCTGGTCCAGCTATTGCGAATTGAGTTATCCGTTCAGCGTGAAGGATGTTAACATGAGCGTCGAAGCTGGTTTTACCCCTTGGGAAAGTATGTACTCCGACAAATTCAATGTAGTCAATATCGGATTATCCGCAACGAAAGAAATCAAAATAACATCCAACTTCTCTCTGCCCATATTCGGAAAACTAATAGCCAACCCCTATGAAGAACAACTTTATTTTGTATTCGGAATTACGTTGTAGATGATTCTTACACTCAATTATTAACTAATAAATTACCCCCATGAAAAAACACTTTCTTATTTTCGGAGCAGGCCTCCTTCTATTAAGCGCCTGTAATTCGGTCAAAGCACCGGAAGCTATCCTGCCCATTCCCGAAGCCAAGCAGGTAGAATGGCAAAAAATGGAAACGTACGCTTTCGTACACTTCGGACTTAACACATTCAACGACCGCGAATGGGGATACGGTGATTCCGATCCTAAAACATTCAATCCCACCCGACTGGATTGCGAGCAATGGGTACAGACGTTTGTGAAATCCGGCATGAAAGGAGTGATCCTGACAGCCAAACATCACGACGGATTCTGCCTGTGGCCTACTCAACTGACAGAATATTGCATCCGTAACACCCCGTATAAAGACGGAAAAGGCGACATCATTCGCGAACTATCGGATGCCTGCAAGAAGTACGGCATTAAATTCGCTGTTTATCTGTCTCCCTGGGACAGGCATCAAGCCAACTATGGTTCTCCCGAATACGTAGAATACTTCTATAAACAGCTCAACGAGCTATTAACCAACTATGGTGATGTTTTTGAAATCTGGTTTGACGGTGCCAATGGTGGAGACGGCTGGTATGGCGGAGCAAAAGACAGCCGTACTATCGACCGCAAAACTTATTACGATTATCCGCGAGCCTATAAGTTGATCGACGAGTTGCAACCACAAGCTGTTATCTTCTCGGATGGAGGTCCGGGCTGCCGTTGGGTAGGTAACGAAAACGGATTTGCAGGAGCTACCAACTGGTCTTTTCTCCGTGCCGGAGAAGTTTATCCGGGTTACCCCAAATATCGTGAATTGCAATATGGCCATGCCGACGGCAACCAATGGGTAGCCGCAGAATGTGACGTATCCATCCGTCCGGGATGGTTCTATCATCCGGAAGAAGACGACCGTGTGAAAACAGCAGATGCATTGACCGATCTGTATTACCGTAGCGTAGGTCATAACGCAACATTGTTACTCAACTTCCCGGTCGATCGTGACGGACTGATCCATCCGACAGACTCTGCCAACGCCGTAAACTTCCACCAGAACGTACAAAAGCAACTGGCACACAACCTATTGGCCGGACTTTCTCCCAAAGCCTCGGACGAACGGGGAAAAACATTCTCTGCAAAAGCGGTGACCGATGGTGAGTATGATACTTATTGGGCTACCAATGACGGCGTCAACTCTGCCACCATCGAGTTTGACCTGCCTCAAACGGAAAAGATTAACCGCATGATGTTACAGGAATATATACCTCTGGGGCAACGTGTCAAATCATTCGTTGTAGAATACAACCAGGAAGGCGAATGGCTTCCGGTAAAATTGAATGAAAAAACGACCACTATCGGATATAAACGCCTTCTTCGTTTCGAGACAGTCACCACAGATAAGATCCGTGTCCGTTTTACAGATTCGCGAGCTTGCCTCTGTATCAATAACATAGAAGCCTACTATGCAGGAGAGACTTCCGATACATATACCGCAAAAGCAGAAGAGTTGAAGAGTTATCCGTTCACGCTCACCGGAGTAGATGCGGAGGAAGCACAGAAATGTATGGATAAAAACAATCAGACCACCTGCTTCATCAACAGAAATACATTATTGATTGATTTGGGAGAGGAACGCACAATCACCTCATTCCACTATCTTCCCGACCAGAGTGAATATAATAAAGGAATAATCAGCTCTTATGAAATCTCTGTCGGAACGGATAGTAATGCTGTCAATCAGGTAGTAGCCAAAGATGAATTTTCCAATATAAAGAATAATCCGATTCTGCAATCGGTTTACTTTACTCCGGTTAACGCCCGCTATGTCCAACTGAAAGCAACACGGATGATACATGATGGTGAACCAATGGGACTGGCCGAAATCGGTATACAATAAAATAAGTAACTGTCATTTTAACACTTAAAGAGAATAAATAGCTGTATCTCTTGACTTCTCGAATAATTTATATAACTTTGTTCGTAAATAAAAAGCAATAAATATGAAACGTCCACAAATTGTAGAACGAATACGGAAGGCTTTAACACAGGTGGCACCGGAAGCTCAAGCCATTTTATATGGTAGTGAGGCACGTGGGGATGCCCGTCCTGATAGCGATATTGATTTATTGATATTGGTTGACGGTAATAAATTGACCGTCAAAGAAGAAGACCGTATCATCACTCCGCTCTACGATATAGAAATAGAAACGGGAGTGCAAATAAATGCACGTGTCTTGCTGAAAAAGATTTGGGAAAACCGTCCTTTTCAGACACCTTTTGGTATGAATGTAATGAAAGAGGGGATCGTACTATGAAAGAACAATTAAACAGGGAAAATATTGAGGCACTGTCAGCTTACCGTTTTCTACGTGCTAAAGAAACGCTGAAAGAAATACCCTATCTAAAACAACAAGGCTATTATAATACAGCTGTAAACCGTCTTTATTATGCCTGTTATTATGCAGCAGTCGCTCTGCTTATTAAACACGAGATAAATCCTGGTACCCATGCAGGTGTCAAACAGATGATAGGATTGCATTTCGTCGCTACCGGTCGTATGTCACGTGAATTGGGACGTTGTTTTTCCTTACTTTTCGAACGTCGACATAGTAGTGATTATGATGATTTTGCCTATTCAAGTGAGGAAGAAATAGACGAATTGCTGCCTAAAGCAACTGACTTTATTGAAGCCATCGAAGTTCTGCTGAAGGAATAAAAGGATGTTATATTTGTAACTTCCATTTCTATTCCGCCATTTTAAGAATCCTATAAAAACCCTCCTATTTTGCTCAAAATTCTTAAACCTGTGCATTTTTTACTCGGATTTCTTGTCAGAACCAAGTGTTTGAGTAAATTTGCACGCTGATAGTTAACCGGATAGTTTGGATAGCAAGAGATTACTACTTGACTACTGGCTGCTAACTTGTAGAAATACTAATACTAAAATTTATAGCATGAGTTTGAAAATTGTTGTATTGGCAAAACAAGTTCCCGACACACGTAACGTTGGGAAAGATGCCATGAAAGCCGACGGAACGATTAACCGTGCGGCACTCCCCGCCATCTTCAACCCCGAAGACCTGAATGCTCTCGAGCAAGCTCTCCGATTGAAAGATGCTCATCCAGGCTCTACCGTAACCGTTCTGACAATGGGACCGGGACGGGCAGCCGACATTATTCGTGAAGGACTTTTCCGTGGTGCAGATAACGGTTACTTATTAACTGACCGTGCTTTCGCTGGTGCAGACACACTGGCTACGTCTTACGCACTTGCCACTGCCATCCGCAAAATCGGTGAGTATGACATTATTATCGGTGGCCGTCAGGCAATCGACGGTGACACGGCACAGGTAGGTCCGCAGGTAGCAGAAAAGCTGGGATTGACGCAAATCACATACGCAGAAGAAATTCTGGAAGTAGGCGATGGTAAGATTAAGGTGAAACGTCACATCGACGGTGGTGTTGAAACTGTAGAAGGCCCGCTGCCTATCGTGATTACTGTCAACGGTTCTGCAGCTCCTTGCCGTCCGCGTAACGCTAAATTGGTTCAGAAATACAAGCATGCCAAGACTGTGACTGAAAAACAGCAAGGCAATCTTGACTATACAGACCTGTACGACAAGCGCGATTATCTGAATCTGGCAGAATGGAGCGTAGCCGACGTAAACGGTGACCTCGCACAATGCGGTCTGTCCGGTTCGCCGACAAAAGTGAAAGCCATCCAGAACATCGTGTTCCAGGCTAAAGAGAGCAAAACCATCAGCGGCAGCGACCGTGACGTGGAAGACCTGATTGTTGAACTATTAGCTAACCACACCATCGGATAATCATGAATAACTTATTTGTATATTGCGAAATAGAAGAAGGTAACGTTTTAGACGTCAGCCTCGAACTTCTGACCAAAGGTCGTTCGTTAGCCAACCAGTTGAACTGTCAGCTCGAAGCAGTGGTTGCCGGAACCGGCCTCAAAGATATTGAAAAACAAATCCTTCCTTACGGAGTAGACAAACTTCACGTTTTCGACGGCGAAGGACTTTACCCTTATACTTCACTTCCTCACACAGCTATCCTGGTGAACCTTTTCAAAGAAGAGCAGCCACAAATCTGTCTGATGGGTGCTACTGTAATCGGCCGTGACCTCGGTCCGCGCGTTTCTTCTGCTTTGACCAGCGGATTGACTGCCGACTGTACTTCACTTGAAATCGGTGACCACGAAGACAAGAAAGAAGGTAAGACTTACAAGAACCTGTTGTATCAGATCCGTCCGGCTTTCGGCGGTAACATCGTTGCTACGATTGTGAACCCGGAACACCGCCCGCAGATGGCAACCGTTCGCGAAGGTGTGATGAAGAAAGAAATCCTCTCTCCTACTTATCAAGGAGAAGTGATCCGTCACGATGTGAAAAAATACGTAGCCGATACGGACTATGTAGTGAAAGTAATCGAACGCCACGTAGAAAAGGCAAAGAACAACCTGAAAGGTTCTCCGATTATCGTAGCCGGCGGATACGGTGTAGGCTCGAAAGAGAACTTCGACCTGTTGTTCGACCTCGCTAAAGAACTTCACGCAGAAGTAGGTGCCAGCCGTGCTGCTGTTGACGCTGGTTTCGCAGACCATGATCGTCAGATCGGTCAGACTGGTGTTACGGTTCGTCCAAAACTCTACATCGCTTGCGGTATCTCCGGACAGATTCAGCATATCGCCGGTATGCAGGAAAGTGGTATCATCATCTCCATTAACAACGATCCGGATGCTCCGATCAATACGATTGCCGATTACGTAATCAACGGAAGTATCGAAGAAGTTGTGCCGAAGATGATTAAGTATTATAAACAAAATAGCAAGTAAGGAAAGATGGCTAATTATTATACAGACATACCGGAACTCAAGTTTCACTTGAACAATCCGATGATGAAACGTATTTGCGAACTCAAAGAACGCAATTACAGAGATAAAGATGAATTCGACTACGCTCCGCTGGACTTCGAAGATGCTGTAGACTCTTACGACAAAGTATTGGAGATTACAGGAGAAATCACAGGAGAAATCATTGCTGCTAACGCAGAAGGTGTAGACGAAGAAGGTCCTCACTGTGCTAACGGTCGCGTAGAATATGCTTCCGGAACCAAACAGAACCTAGACGCTATGGTGAAAGCCGGCCTGAACGGTATGACCATGCCACGCAGATTCGGCGGTTTGAACTTCCCGATCACTCCGTACACCATGTGTGCAGAAATCGTGGCTGCTGCCGACGCCGGTTTCGGAAATATCTGGTCTTTGCAGGACTGTATTGAAACACTGTATGAATTCGGTAACGCTGACCAACACAGCCGTTTCATTCCTCGCGTATGCCAAGGTGAAACGATGTCTATGGACTTGACCGAACCGGATGCAGGTTCCGACTTACAGGCAGTTATGCTGAAAGCAACTTATAGCGAAAAAGACGGTTGCTGGTTGCTGAACGGTGTAAAACGTTTTATTACAAACGGTGATGCTAATCTTCACTTGGTATTGGCTCGTTCGGAAGAAGGTACAAGAGACGGTCGTGGTCTTTCTATGTTCATCTATGACAAGAATGAGGGTGGTGTGAACGTACGTCGTATCGAAAACAAACTCGGTATCCACGGTTCTCCTACTTGCGAACTGGTGTACAAGAATGCAAAAGCTGAACTTTGCGGTGACCGCAAACTCGGTTTGATTAAATACGTTATGGCTTTAATGAACGGTGCCCGTCTGGGTATTGCTGCGCAGTCTGTAGGATTGAGCCAAGCTGCTTACAATGAGGGATTGGCTTATGCTAAAGACCGTAAGCAATTCGGTAAAGCAATCATCGAATTCCCGGCAGTATACGATATGCTAGCTATCATGAAAGGTAAGTTGGATGCCGGACGTGCTTTGCTGTATCAAACAGCTCGCTACGTAGACATTTACAAAGCATTGGATGATATTTCCCGCGAACGTAAACTGACTCCGGAAGAACGTCAGGAACAGAAAAAATACGCCAAACTAGCAGACAGCTTTACTCCGCTGGCTAAGGGTATGAACTCTGAATATGCTAACCAGAATGCTTATGACTGTATCCAGATTCACGGTGGTTCAGGATTCATGATGGAATATGCTTGCCAACGCATCTATCGCGACGCACGTATCACCAGCATCTACGAAGGAACTACCCAGTTGCAGACTGTAGCCGCTATCCGTTACGTGACTAATGGTTCTTACATCGCTACTATCCGCGAGTTTGAGGCCATTCCTTGTTCACCGGAAATGGAACCGCTGATGTCTCGCCTGAAGAAGATGGCTGACAAATTTGAAGCAAGTACCAACGCTGTGAAAGAAGTACAGGATCAGGAATTGCTTGACTTCACCGCTCGCAAACTGGTGGAAATGGCTGCTGATATTATCATGTGTCACTTACTGATTCAAGATGCCAGCAAGTCTTCTGAACTGTTCTCCAAATCTGCACACGTATATTTGAACTATGCAGAAGCGGAAGTAGAAAAGCATACAAATTTCATCGAAAACTTCGACAAAGAAGATTTGGCGTTCTACAAAAAGTAACAAATAATCGACTAAATCTGATAAAAGCATCCTTTCTTACGAAATGGATGCTTTTTTTATTTGTCATATTCTATTATTTTCCATTATTATTCTATACATTTGTCAGTGAGATAAGTAATTTTTTAATTGATGAATGTAGATAGAGATAGAAATATGGCACTCAAACCTTCATATAATGACAAACTGTATTTGCCAGGTTTATCAAACACGGAAATCCTTATATTGGCTCTCGAAGCCTCTCAAAAACTTGAGTGGAATATCGAGGAAGTAACTCCGGAAGGAATCCGGTTTGAAGTCCCGTTCAGTATACGCTCCCATGGAGAGGCAATAACCTTTACCATAGAAAAGGGAAGTGACGGGGAAGTATCCGTTCGCAGTCAGTCTTCTTCCGTACAATTTGTTGATTATGGAAAGAACAGAAAAAATATCCAGAAGTTACGGGAAACAATGGAAGAAATAAAAGCCTCACTCACTCCGGAAGAACTAGCCCAAAGGGCCAAAGATTTCGAAGAAGAGTTCAACCGCCCGCTCACAGAAGAAGAAAAAGCCTACATAGAGGAAGAAAAGAAGAGGAACTCTTTCCTGTCTTTCTTCATTCCCCACAAAGGATTTATAGCAACTCCCATCCTGATAGACATCAATATTCTTGTATTCATTGTAATGATTGCTTCCGGAGTGGGTATTATGTCTCCTTCCACTCTGTCACTACTGAAATGGGGAGCTGACTTCGGACCGCTGACTCTGACCGGTGACTGGTGGCGCACAGTGACTTGCAACTTCATACATATCGGAGCTTTCCATCTCCTGATGAACATGTATGCTTTCATGTATGTAGGACTTCTGTTGGAAGAACTGATAGGAGGACGCCGTATGTTCGTTTCATACCTGCTAACCGGATTATGTTCGGCTGCATTCAGCCTGTATATGCACGGTGAGACAATCAGCGCCGGAGCTTCCGGATCTATCTTCGGACTTTACGGTATATTCCTTGCATTCCTCCTCTTTCATCGCATCGCCAAAGAACAACGAAAGGCATTGTTAACCAGCATCCTCATTTTTGTGGGGTATAATCTGGTTTACGGGATGAAAGCCGGCATTGATAATGCCGCCCATATTGGCGGGTTGTTAAGCGGGTTTGTTCTGGGAATTATATATGTGGTCGGCTACAAGTTCGAGAAACCCGATGCACAGCGGACTGTCTCCATCATCGGGGAGCTTGGTATATTCTGTATATTCCTGTTCAGCTTCATGATCCTGTGCAAAAACGTTCCTCCTCTTTACCCGGAGATACGCAATGAATGGGAAAGCGGCATTGTGGAAGCCTATCTGAATGGTGAACTGGAAGAGGAAAACGAGAACAGTAATCATTCCGCTGTGAATGCTACGGACAATCTTTCCAGCAGGAAAGTTCCGGCATATACGCCTGTCGGCAATGACGATACGTGGCTATCTTATTATGATGCAGCCACCAAATTCAGTTGCCAGTATCCTACCAACTGGATAAAAATAGCAGGAGCAAAAGGAATTATTGATGGTGCGGAACCTCCATTACTCATGCTGGTCAACGGAGGGAATCAATTAACGATTACCGCCCTCACCTACGACACGCAGAAGGAGTTTGAACACATGAAAGAGTTATCACTCACTCTCCCAAGAAATGCACAAGGGGAACCGTCAGAAGATTACCAACTAAGCAATGTCAACATCAACGGACTCCCCATGACAAAGATCACGAATCCCCTGCACATCGGGGCTCCTGATGAACCGGGAGAGGATGTAAAACAAATAGCGTTGCATTACTTTCAAGAGAGCAAGAAACGATCTTTTGCTATTGTCATGCTTGTCTATGACGAAGAAGCTGAAACCGATCTGAATGCCATTACATCAAGTATCCAGATCACCCAATAAAGAGAATATGAGAGTATATATCCAAATCAAACAGTTAGGAAAGCGAAAGTGCAGTATCGAAAAGATTCCTATCGATTTTCCTGTTCCGCCTGTCAATGTACAGGGGTTGATCGAAGCCATCGTCAGTTGGCAAGTCTGCGAATACAATGAACGCTTGCAACAGAGCGAAGTGCTGAAATACCTCACACAGGAAGAAGTGGAAAATAAAACAGCTTCCGGCAAAGTAGGGTTTGCAGTAAACTATAATGGCAAACCTGCCGCAGAAGTCGAAGCCATCACCAATGCTTTGCAATCCTATGAGGACGGAATTTTCCGTATCTTCATGGATGATACGGAAACCGGAGACCTATCCTCTCCCATCCAACTTAAAGAAGAATCTACCTTAACCTTCATCCGGCTCGCTATGCTGTCGGGAAGATTATGGTAATCATTATCCTATAAAACACATTTAAAACGAAAAGAATCATGAGACTGATTTACAATGACGCATTAAATAAACGGATTGCTCCGTACCTGGAAAGGTTAACGAAAAAGAGAACCAGTTTAGACAAAGAGACAATGGCACTGTTGGATGTATTTATGCAATACTTCAACATGGATACCCGGTATGGTGCATACAGCGATAAATTAGAGCCTTGCATCATCTATATTATCCAAGAAGAGAAGATTAAAAGCGTTGCCAATCTTTTCGATGGTAAATTGAACAAGCTACTCCACTATCTATTGGGAGACGAGTACGCCCACCTGTTCCACACCTATCTGAAGCTCAAAGCACGGTGCCCGTACACTCACGGATACTCGCGCCGGTCACAACGGTCGGCAAATCCTCTTCTGCATATCGGCCACGTTATAGATGCACTGACCCAGTTTCTGAAACTGCGCGCCACCGGATTTACGGTTCAAGCCATACTGAACGGAGGAAACACTCCGGAAGAAATAGAAGCATACAAGGATTCGATGAACTGCCAAAACTGGATGGCCGCCCAAATAGCAGAAGGCAACCAGACTGTCATTGAATACCTCAACAATGTGCTGACCAGTGAGAATAACGCCAACCGCCTCAACCAGGGACATCTCCAGGCTATCGCAGTAAGTGGATACCGCCCCTTGCTGGAACTGGAAGGGAAGTTACTTCTGGCAGCCAAGTTACAGGAGGGTCTCCGCCAAGCTATCGTGGAAACGATGGACGAAGGTTGTCCCGAAAGTTATCTCCATCTTTTCTCGGTCATCTGCGACAACGGCCTGCAACGATTTGCTTCCGTGAAACGCGGTATTGCAGTCAGTACGGGTATCGGAGAACAAGACAGCAGCGAACGTATCACCAATAAATATGTAGAACTGATCCATCGTTTTCTGAACGACCGGAAACAAGCACACAGTGCTCTTCAAAGCAAAGATACAATCGAACTCTATCTGGCTTTATGGAGCATCGGATTCTATAATACGGAAGAGATTCAGACGCTCGTACCGGAAATTATCAAGAAAGGTGCTAAATACCAGGTACAGACATTACTTTATTTCTTACGCTGTACGCAATACTCCGGCATGAACCACCGCATCAGTAAAAATGCCTTTGAAAGATGGTATAAGGAACCGTCGGTGGTGGCGGCTATCTTACCGTTGTATCTGTCCGGTCTCTATCTTAGCCGGTACGGAGGGCACAAAGACGCCCCGTCACTCCACGACTATTTTGATAGCAAAGAAGAGGCGGTCCGCCATTATGAATATCTGAAGCAAATCTATCAGTCCATCTCTGCCAAAGAGATTTATTCTCCTTATGTATTCCCTTGGGAAAGCACAGAACTCACCCGTTCGGAAATCGTTCTCAAAATGGCATATATCACCTGGATGACTAATAATTCTGCATTGAAAGACGATCTTTGCAGCTATCTGCCCTCTCTGGATACTTATATGCGGGCAGGCTATATCGGTGTTGTATTAGCTCCACCGACCAGTCCGCTACAGGAAGAATATGTACTGCAATCACTGGGAGACCGTTCGCAAGATGTGCGTGAAGAAGCATATAAAGCATTGTCCGAGATGACCTTATCGCCCGAACAAAACCAGAAAGTAGAAGAGTTACTGCGCTTCAAATACAGCGAAATGCGTATCCATGCTATCAATCTGCTGATGAAACAGCCCAAAGAACAGCTAGCCGACAGCATCCGCCGCTTGCTAACAGACAAGGTTGCCGAACGCCGCCTGGCAGGATTGGACATGATGAAGACCATACACAATGTAGAATTCCTGCAAGATATCTATCAGGAATTGATCCCGACAGTCAAAGAGATTCAGAAGCCGAACCCGAAAGAAAAAGTATTGATAGAATCTCTGATTGGCGATGGAACAGAAGAGAGCGTCACACAACATTATACCAAAGATAACGGTTTCGGTCTGTACGATCCGTCTCTTGAAGTCAGTCTGCCGGAAATTACCCAGGACAAAGGATTCAACGTTAAAAAAGCATTCGAATTCATCTGCTTTGGAAGGGCCAAACTCGTTTTCAAAAAACTAAGCAAATACATCGAAACCTACAAGAATGAAGAATTCAAAAATGGTTACGGAGAAGCACGTCTGGTAGGTAACAGTGTCCTGATAAACTGGAGCAACTACGGAGGATTGAGCGGACTCGGATTCCCGGAATTGTGGAAAGCCTTCTACGAAGAAGAAATAGGAAGCTACGACAAATTGCTGATGATGAGTTTCATGCTTGCATCGACAGGTACCGCTAAAGACGAAGACGACTCCGACGAGGAAGATGAAGAAGACATCAAGGCAGACCAGAAATCAAGTAATACTTTTGAGCCGCTTGTCAACCGGATGTATGCCGGCATCACTTACCGCGGATTGCAGAAAGACCTCCGCAAGATGCCGTACTATGAACAGATGAGTGACATCATCGAAGCACTGGCATACGAATACAAAGATGAAGCCGTCTATCAACGCCTGGCCGTCAATATGCTGCTCCAACTATTGCCTTTGCTAAATACCAAAAACATCTTCCGCCAGTACACCAGTAAGCATGCATGGCTTCGGGACAAACTGGAATACGGAGAAAAACAGGTCGTTTATCCGATACATAACAACAAATTCGTGAACTTCTGGCTCGAAATGCCTCAAAAGCCCATGAATGATGATCTATTTATCCGTTACTTCACAGTGCGCTATCAGCTTTATAAGCTCACCAACTACATGGAGCACACCCCCGAACTAGAGGAAACAGACTCTTATCTTCATGCCACAGACTTCGCCCGTGCCTGGATGCTGGGAATCATCCCGACAGAGGAAGTATACCGTGAAATGATGGGACGCATCAGCTCTCCCAGCCAGATCAAAGCAATCACCATGGTATTGAACGACAACGTTCGTTTCAACAAGGAAAAAGAAAGATACGCCGATATCAAAAACATCGACTTCTCCCTCTTCCGTTCCCTCGCCCAAAAGGTGGTAGACCGGATTCTTGAAATTGAATTAAAACGTGGAGACTCCGAGACACAAGTCACCTCCCTTGCAGAAGAACTAAGCTACGTCTATGGAGCTGAAACATTTATCCGTATTCTGCAAGCATTCGGCAAAGATACTTTCATACGTGACAGTTACAACTGGGGCAGCACCAAACGGGGTGTATTGAGCAGTCTGCTCCATGCTTGTCATCCCCTGCCTACGGACACCAGCGAGAATCTGAAGAAACTGGCGAAACAAGCCGAAATCAGCGACGAGCGACTGGTAGAAGCCGCCATGTTCGCCCCACAATGGATTGAACTGACTGAAAAGGCAATAGGCTGGAAAGGACTGACAAGTGCAGCCTATTATTTCCACGCCCACACCAATGAAACGTGTGACGACAAGAAGAAAGCGATTATCGCCCGCTACACCCCCATCGACGTAGATGACCTGCGGGAAGGTGCTTTTGACATCGACTGGTTCAAAGATGCATTTAAGACAATTGGCAAGCAACGCTTCGAAGTGGTCTACAATGCCGCCAAATATATTTCATGCAGCAACAGCCATACCCGTGCCCGTAAGTTTGCCGATGCTACCAACGGTGCAGTGAAGGCGGCAGATATAAAGAAAGAAATAATAGCCAAGCGCAACAAAGACTTATTGATGAGCTACGGCCTCATCCCATTGGGACGGAAGCCGGATAAAGAACTGCTGGATCGTTATCAATACCTGCAAAAGTTCCTGAAAGAGAGCAAGGAATTCGGTGCTCAAAGACAGGAAAGCGAAAAGAAAGCGGTAAACATCGCTCTGCAAAACCTGGCACGCAACTCCGGTTACGGAGACGTTACCCGCCTGACCTGGAGCATGGAAACCGAACTGATTAAAGAACTTCTTCCCTACCTGTCCCCCAAAGAGATAGACGGCGTAGAAGTGTATGTACAAATCAACGAGGAAGGTAAATCGGAGATTAAGCAAATCAAAGACGGCAAAGAGCTCAACAGCATGCCTGCCAAGCTGAAAAAGCATCCGTATATAGAAGAACTGAAAGCAGTACACAAAAAGCTGAAAGACCAGTACACCCGTTCGCGCATCATGCTGGAACAGGCGATGGAAGACTGCACTCATTTTGAAGAAAACGAATTGCGCAAGCTGATGCAGAATCCTGTTATCTGGCCATTACTGAAACATCTCGTCTTCATCTGCAACGGACAGACGGGCTTCTACACCGATGGATTGCTGATTACAGTAAATGCCGTTTGCCTCCCGTTAAAACCGAAAGACGAGTTACGCATCGCGCACCCCACAGACCTGTATACAAGCGGAGACTGGCATGCTTATCAAAAATTCCTGTTCGATAAATCAATCCGCCAACCTTTCAAACAGGTATTCCGCGAACTTTACGTTCCGACTCCGGAAGAAATAGAAGCCACTCAATCCCGCCGCTATGCCGGCAACCAGATCCAACCGCAGAAAACGGTTGCCGTACTGAAAGGCCGTCGCTGGGTAGCCGACTATGAAGACGGTCTCCAAAAGATCTATTACAAAGAGAACATCATCGCCACCATCTATGCGATGGCAGACTGGTTCTCTCCTGCCGACATCGAAGCTCCGACATTAGAATATGTCTGCTTCCACAACCGCAAAGACTACAAGTTAATGAAAATCTCGGAGATTCCTCCTGTCATCTTCTCCGAAGTAATGAGAGACGTAGACCTGGCAGTAAGCGTAGCCCATGCCGGAAGCGTTGACCCGGAAACCAGCCACTCTACCATCGAGATGCGCAGCGTACTGGTGGAACTGACGATGCCGTTGTTTCATTTCAAGAACGTGACAATAAAAGGAAGTTTTGCTCACATCGAAGGTAAACTGGGTAAGTACAATATTCATCTGGGCAGCGGTGTGATCCATCAGGAAGGTGGTGCACAGATAGCCGTTCTTCCGGTACATTCGCAAAATCGCGGACGCCTGTTCCTGCCTTTCGTAGATGAAGATCCGAAGACTGCCGAGATACTGACTAAGATTATCTTCTTTGCAGAAGACGATAAGATAAAAGATCCGAGCATTCTGAACCAAATCAAATAGTAAAGAGATGGCAGAAAATTTAATCATCCACACAGGAAGCAAGGAAGAAAAGTATCGGGAGTTACTTCCGCAACTGCATGCTTTGGTAAGTACGGAAGCAGATCTCATTGCCAATCTTGCCAACATGGCAGCAGCCTTAAAGCAGACTTTCGGTTTCTTCTGGGTAGGCTTTTACCTTGTGAAAGAGGAAGAACTCGTACTGGGTCCGTTTCAAGGCCCCATTGCCTGCACTCGCATCCGCTTTGGCAGAGGAGTTTGCGGAACCGCTTGGAAAGAAGCCCGTACACTGATTGTTCCTGATGTAGAGCAGTTTCCCGGACACATAGCCTGTAGTTCGGACTCGAAATCGGAAATAGTAGTACCGATCCTCAAGCAGGGGAAAGTTGCCGGGGTGCTGGATATCGACAGTGATACATTGGATAGCTTCGACACTATCGACGCACGCTATCTGGAAGAGATTTGCACGTATATTGTATTATAAAATAACGGCATAAACATCCTGAAAAAACGGAGGCTCTGATTGAATGAATCAGAGCCTCCGTTTACTATAAATAGAGCCTCTGTTCGAATCAAACAGAGGCTCTATTTTTTTACCAGTCCATATCTTCTATTTCCCGTTCCCGGTACAGCAAAAGTTGTTTGCGAAGCGAACGCATTTCGTGCCTCATATCTTCCATCCTTTCCAGCAAATGATGAATGGCATCGATACCTTCCATGTTGATGGATAAGTCATAGTACATTCTGCTATAACGTTCCACGTTCGGGAGTTCCGACAAAAGCAGATAATGTTCACCGCCTTCGGTATGCACGTTAATCAAACCGCCCTCTTCCAACATTTCGATGAATGAAGGCTCAATATGACATTTGTGACAGTATTCACTGACAATTATTAATTCGGTCTGCATAGTACTCATTCATTTTAGTTCATACTCTGTAATTGACGGAACAACTCTTTCTGTTTGTCGGTCAAGTTCGTAGGAATCTTGACAGAATAGGTCACAATCAAGTCACCGAATTGTCCTTCCTTCTTATAAACCGGGAATCCTTTACCTTTCAGACGGACTTTCGTACCGTTCTGCGTTTCCGGTTTTATCTTCAGTTTCACTTTACCGTCCAGCGTGTCGACTACTTTCTCGCCTCCCAATACGGCAGAGTAAAGATCTACCTCCACATCTATGTACAGATCGTCGCCCAGGCGTTTGAACACCGGGTCTTCGGCTATAACGAACGTAATGTACAAGTCGCCCGCAGGTCCTCCGTTGACACCTTCGGCTCCGTAGCCTTTCAGTTTAATAACCTGTCCGTCGGCTACACCGGCAGGGATAGTGATACGTACCTGTTTACCATTTACAGTCAATATCTGCTTATGCGTTTGAGCAGCATCACGAAGGGAAAGATGAAGTTCGGCATTAAAGTCCTGTCCGCGGAATCCCGCAGAACCTTGTCCTCTTCCTCCCCGATGTCCGAACATTGATTCGAAGAAATCGGAAAATCCACTAGCGTTGCCACCGGAAAATCCTTCTCCATCGGAACTATACCAATAGGTTCCGTTACCGTCGGAGAAACCCTGACCCGCACCGCCGAATCCGCCGAAACCTCCTGCACCGCCAAAGCCTCCGGCTTGTTGCTGTGCACGTTTCTGCGCTTCGAATTCATCGGCATGCTTCCAATGTTCTCCGTACTCATCATACTTTTTACGTTTCTCGGGGTCACTCAGTACTTCATTGGCTTCGTTGATTTCCTGAAATTTATCCTTTGCACTAGGGTCATTAGGATTCAAATCAGGGTGATATTTCCGGGCCAACTTACGAAAAGCCTTTTTGATATCATCCTGAGAAGCACTTTTGTCTACTCCAAGAATCTTGTAATAATCTATATAGGCCATGTTTTATGAATTTAATCGTTCATACATCATACGGCAAATAACACGCCAATCCCATTTTTGGATGCAAAAATTAACAAGGATTAATACCTAATACTTAATACTTGATATTCCTCTTTTCCAGCATCTGGAAGTCTTGCTTCTTCATGCCCAAATCATCCAACGGACGGGGATCATTGTGATCGTTCAGATAAACCCTCGGTTTCAGGACGTAGTACGAAGCCGTCACAGCCTGAGAATCATCCCGGTAAGGAGTTTCTATTCCGCCTAAAGACAGCATGGTCGGGAAGAAAGAGCTGCTGGAAGAAACATTCTTATCCTTATTTTCAATAGCGGTATTCCAACGTTCGGGATACGTTTCGCGGTAGTCATCGGACATCCAAATCAGGAATGGCACATGAAGCTGATAATAAGAAGGTACGGGAGAAGCGTGGAGGAACAGATGACGGGAATCGTCGAAAATGTCCTCTCCATGATCGGAAGTGTAGAGCATGGCGGCATCTACCTGCTGTTTTTCCAACATACGGATAAGTCGTGACAGAAAATCATCCGTGTAACGAATAGAGTTGTCATAGGCATTCACCAGGTTATCCCGGTATTTTCTCTCTGCTTCCATCGGATAATCGGGCGTAAAGAAAGCATCTTCCGACGGGTAACGTTCGCGATAGTTAAAGTGGGAACCGTAGGTGTGAAGTACGATGAATTGTTTCGTTGCACCTTTCGCCAGTTCCTCCTCCACCAATTTCAGAAGTTCGTCGTCAGAAGGATTATAGGTAGAACTGACCGAATCTTCTTTTATAAAATCATACGTATCGGCTTCCATTCCGAAGAAGTCGATAAATGAATGGTTGTAACGTTGGTTGGAGAAAAAAGCCGTCCGGAATCCTGCCTCTTTGAAAGCGGTGATGATTCCTTTTTGATGGTAGATAGAGTCGTAGTTGCAGGCAGTAGCACCCGACATCAGCATGGGGACACTTTTATGTGTCGTATTCGACTCTGTCAACACTTTTGGGAAAGCAATCAGACCCGTTTGCCGGGATAAGAGCGGGTTCGTTTCACGTTCGTAACCATACAATTGCCAGTTTAGGGCACGAGAGGTTTCTCCTATGACCATTACATATACTTCCCGTTTTCCCTCCGGATGAGTAGGCCGGGCATGGAAAGTAAAGTCTTTGGATGTACGGTGGTAATCCTGTGTCAGAGCTGTTCTTTGAAAGGCAAGACCTACGTTGTAGCATACGTTTAGCGGGTATAAATCAGATTTCAACTCATATCCCGAATCCTGCACATAGGCTCCGACAAGACTAAGGAGGGAGATTCCAAAGACCAGGAAGGCTCTCTTCCGTTCCCTGCGAATGAACTCTACCGTAAGTTTCCGTTTACGTATAATTGAAATCGTCCCTAATATCAGGGCAGGTACATAGAGTATGATTACAGCAATAATGGCAGGTGTGAGATTATCGAGCAGTTCCAATGCCTCACTCGAATTGGTGGTGACCAGATTCAGAAACATATCGACAGCGATAATGGACTGGCCGAATAAATAAAGCAACACGATCTGAAAGGCTCCGAAGAACAGGAACAGGAATAAAATCCACAGCATCTTGCCGCAATTCCTCGACAAAGTCATCAACAGGTAATAGCAACCGAAAGGTAACAACACATTGGCGACTTTTGCCATAAATGGTAAAGGTTCTGTAAAACAGAGTACCATATTAGGTACTATCAAGATAAACAGGAACAGATAAAACAGATGTTCCTGATTTTCCAACCAATTCTTTATATTTTTAAAAAGCTTCATTGATGTTAAAAATAAATCCGGTCTGGTGTTTGCCAAACCCTAAATCCAAACGTACATTTACTCTCTTCTTAAATTCCCAACGATACCCGAAGCCATAATTAGGCAGAATGTGTTTCGGGGTGAACTCGGAAAGTCGTGGAAAAATCGTTCCCGCTCCTACCCATACAGCTACTCCATTCCGTTTCCAGACGTGTTGCCGGAGTTCTATTTGCGCGTCCATTGCTCCCTTGTCCCGATAGCGTCCTTCGTAATATCCGCGCATGGAGTAAGAACTTCCCAATGTTGCCATCAATCCCCAAGGGGTATCGCCATAGGTAAGCAATGTGTGGAATTGCCCTGCCAGCACTCCACCTTTCCATACCGGCTGATAATAACTGGTAGTCAGTTCTGTACTGCTAAACGCATATTTATTGCCGAGAAAAGCCGGACTGAACCGCTGGTCTATCCGCAAATAATAGCCATGATATGCATTTGTCAGGAAATCACGTGAATCGTAAAGGAGGGAAAGTCCCAGGCTGGTATTAGTGGTTCGCGCGGCCATTCCTTCCCATAGTTCCGGTTTCTCAAAGTTCCGTCCGTCGATATAATCGAATACGGCCATCGGGCCGATGTAGAAGTTCTTTGCCAGCCGAAACATAAAATCGACTTTCACCTGTGCCTGAAAACGTTTATAATCGCTTTCGTTATCAGAGTTCGCTCCATTGTCATATCCCCGTCCCCAATACAGACTGGGAAAAGAATAGAAATAGAGATTGTAATTCAAGCGGTATTTATCTTTTGGAAACAGATGATTTCCGCGGACTCCCAACAGATAGAAGCCGACAGTCGACACATCTCCGTAAAGAGAGACATTGGAGGGAGGAAGAAGCGTATCAATCCGATCGGTTCGATATAGTCCGGCTGCCACCAGTCCGAGTCCGAACTTGGTGTCACTGGAATAATGTGGGCCGCCTATCACACTGAAATCAAACTTTTTATTCTTTTTTTCCTTATTGGCGTCATTGAAGTAATCAAGAAACTTTTTAAAGAAACTGCGCTTTGCCGGAATGGAATCTTCCATGGTTGCAGATATAGAATCCTCCGGCAGTTCAATTTTAGTAGAATGCAGCTGTGCGCCCAACGGGGTTTGTGTCAACAACAAAAGCGCGAATATGATTAGCCTGTTCTGTCTAGTATTCATAATCATAAGAAGTAGAAAACTTTGCGGACAAAGTTAGTTTCAAACTTCCTATAAAAACAGATATTCAGGCGCTTTTGTTGTTCCGGATTTCCTTTTTAACGTTTTAAAAGTCTTATAAACTCGTCTACATCTTCTTCTGTCGTATCAAAAGAAGTTACCAGACGGATTTCATTCCTCTCTTCGTTCCAGAAATAAAAGAAATAAGACTCCAGCATGCGGTCGATAACCGGGCGGGGCATGGTGAGGAATAACTGGTTACTTTCGGCTTTTTGAGTGAAAGTTACTTCGGGCAGTTTCTTCAATTCAGTGTAAAGTTTGGCAGCCATTGCATTGGCATGGTTGGCATTCTTCAGCCAGAGGTTATCTGTGAGGTATGCCGTAAACTGGCAAGAGAGGTAACGCATCTTCGAAGCGAGCTGGGCGGATTGCTTACGGATGAAGCGGGCTTCCGGTTGCAGGTCTTTATTAAATACAATCACGCACTCTCCCATCATCAGTCCGTTCTTCGTTCCGCCAAAACTAAGAATATCGACTCCGCAGTCTACTGTCAGTTCCTTTAAGGAAAGATTCAAAGCGGCACAGGCATTGGCTATTCTGGCTCCGTCCATGTGTACATACATACCATTCAGATGGGCAAAGTCAGTCAGACGTTTTAACTCTTCGGGAGTATAGATGGTGCCAAGTTCGGTACATTGGGAAATATAGAGAGCTCTGGGTTGCGAATGGTGCTGATCGCCGAAACCATGCAGATAGGGTTGCATCAATTCCGGGGTAAGCTTACCGTCGGGAGTAGCAATCGGACAAATCTGACAACCTGTCATTTTCACAGGAGAGCCGCATTCATCTACATAGATATGAGCCGTTTCCGCACAAAAGATGGAATGATACGGACGGGTCATCAGCTGCAATGCTACCACGTTGCTACCTGTTCCGTTAAATACAAACAAGGGGACACAGTTGGGCGTAAAGGTTTCCTTTATCTTCGCTACGGCTTCTTCTGTCCATTTATCATCGCCATATCCTAAAGAATGGTCTATATTAGCCCGGTTCAATGCTTCCATTACCAACGGATGCACACCGGAATTATTGTCGGAGGCAAAACTTCTCATTGTTTCTTACATTTTAATTCGTGATGCAAAGTAACAGAATTATTTCCGGAAATCCATTGAAAGGAAGAAACATAAAGCAGAAAAAGGATAAAAAAACAAGAATCTCCGAAGTGCTGACTATGCTGTCATTCCTCTGGAGATTCTTCTGTTCTCGTTAAAGCGTCAAACTCTTTCAGCCAATATAAACATTCACACAGAGATATACATAAAGCTCTTCATCGCACTGATCGAACTCTATTTTGCTCTCTCTTGACAACCACCCCAAAGCGGCACCCAGCTCTTTATCTTTCAGCCCGGATTTTCTCTTCAAAAGTCCATAGCTCCACTTCTCATTATTACTAAGCAGTTGCCAAACCTTACCGGCATTCACACCGATTTCATTTCTGTTCATTTTTCTAGAGTAATTAAGAGGTTTAATACATTAGGTTAAGATTTCGCCTATAAAGATAACAAAAGGATATTGCAATTGTTTATACATCTTTACTAAAAAGTTGTTACAGAATTAATTTTAACATAAAAGTGGTGATGTGTCCCGACACAAAGGCGTTATTAGCATATGTTAAATCAGAACTTTTCTTTGCAGCCATCTGTTATTACATAAAAATCAATCCTAAACCAATTACAGCTATGGCAAAAAAAATAGCAGAACAGTTGATAGATACTCTGGTAAAATCCGGAGTTGAACGCATCTACGCCGTAACAGGCGACAGTCTGAATGAAGTAAACGAAGCAGTCAGAAAAAACGATCAAATAAAATGGATACATGTGCGCCACGAAGAAACAGGGGCGTATGCCGCTGCGGCAGAAGCACAACTGACCGGTCGCCCGGGATGCTGCGCGGGAAGTAGCGGGCCGGGACATGTTCATCTGATTAACGGCTTGTATGACGCACACCGGTCCGGCGCACCGGTAATCGCCATCGCCTCTACAATTCCCACCGGAGAGTTCGGTACGGAATATTTTCAGGAGACGAATACCATCAAACTTTTTAACGATTGCAGTTATTATAATGAAGTAGCCACTACTCCCACACAATTTCCACGTATGCTCCAGTCGGCCATACAAACGGCTGTCACCCGCAAAGGGGTGTCCGTTATCGGGCTTCCGGGTGACTTGGCAAAGGCTTCTGCCGTTGCTGTCGACTCGTCGGTTATCAACTATCCTGCCCCACCGGAAGTTTGTCCGTCGGAAGAAGATCTGGCTCAATTAGCTGACATGTTAAACAAACATACACGTATCACTCTTTTCTGCGGCATCGGTTGCCGGGGAGCTCACGAGGAAGTGATCGCGCTTTCCGAGAAGCTGAATGCTCCGGTGGTATATACTTTCAAAGGAAAGATGGAGGTGCAATATGAAAATCCGTATGAAGTGGGTATGACCGGATTGTTGGGAATGCCGTCAGGCTATTACAGTATGCATGAAGCCGAAGTGCTTCTCATGCTCGGCACAGACTTTCCTTATTCCGCTTTCCTGCCGGATGACATCAAGATAGCACAGATTGATATAAAGCCCGAACGTCTGGGACGTCGTGCAAAGGTGGATATCGGACTTTGCGGTGATGTTAAACTGAGCATCCAAAGTCTATTGCGTATGCTGAATCCGAAGACAGATGATTCGTTCCTGTTGAAACAACTCAAAAGATATGAAGGCGTAAAGAAGGATCTGGCTGCTTACACGGAAGATAAAGGCGACGTAAATAAGATTCATCCCGAATATGTGATGTCCGAAATAGACAAACTAAGTTCGGACGATGCTGTGTTCACAGTAGATACGGGAATGACTTGTGTGTGGGGAGCACGTTATCTGCAAGCGACAGGCAAACGCCACATGCTGGGTTCTTTCAATCATGGTTCTATGGCAAATGCTTTGCCGCAAGCCATCGGTGCCGCACTAGCTTATCCGGATCGCCAGGTAGTGGCGCTTTGCGGAGATGGTGGCTTGTCTATGACTTTAGGAGACTTGGAAACCGTTGTACAATATAAGTTACCAATTAAAATTATCGTATTCAACAACCGTTCATTGGGAATGGTGAAGTTGGAAATGGAAGTGGACGGATTGCCGGACTGGCAGACAAATATGTTGAATCCAGACTTTGCTCAAGTGGCCGAAGCAATGGGAATGACCGGATTTAATGTCAGTGATCCGGAAGAAGTGTTGACTACCTTACTGAATGCATTTGAGTTGGACGGTCCGGTACTTGTTAATATCATGACTGATCCGAACGCACTGGCCATGCCTCCCAAAATTGAATTCGGTCAAATGGTGGGCTTTGCACAATCAATGTATAAGTTGTTAATCAACGGTCGTTCACAAGAAGTAATTGATACGATCAATTCTAACTTTAAGCATATACGGGAGGTATTTTAAGTTATTCTATTTTGAATATTTTCATAACCTCTCTCAAGGTATGACCTACTATTATTGTCAATTTCAATAAGGTAAGTCATACCTTTTTATAGTCTATCTTGAGGTGATAATCATTTTATTTTCTTATGTTTGTAATCATCAAAAAGCAAAAACACATGGAAAAGACCGACTCTTCGCCTTTATCCCGACAAGCGCTGTACGCAGATAAAAAACAATGGAATCAATTCCTTTCTATTTTTTTATTGGCAGTGGGCGTTGGTTTTACAGTGGCAGGAATTATCTTCTTCTTTGCCTACAACTGGGAGGAATTACCCAAATTTGCAAAGTTAGGAATAGTAGAAGTGTTATTAGTAGCTTCTGTCCTGCTCGCTACATTCACGCATTGGAATAAGCTCGTCAAACAAATTCTCCTGACCGAAGCTACATTCCTGATAGGCACGCTTTTCGCTGTCTTCGGACAAATCTACCAAACGGGAGCCGATGCTTACGATCTTTTCCTGGGATGGACTCTCTTCACTATTCTCTGGGCGGTTGCTATCCGTTTCGCTCCGTTATGGCTGACGTTCATCGGATTACTTTGTACTACGATATGGTTGTACAATATACAGATTGCCAGTGCCAACTCCTGGGAAATGACTTTGCTGGCCAATGCAGTAACCTGGATATGTGCCTTAACAACGATCATCACGGAATGGATGAGTGTAAAAGGTCATTTGGACAGAAACAATCGCTGGTTTGTCAGTCTTCTTTCACTGGCTACTATTATACATACCAGTTTTCTGTTAATGATGGCAATCTGCGAAGAGAATGCCATATTGTCTGTTCCTCTCATAAGCACCCTCCTTTTATTCTCTGCGGGACTTTGGTATGGATGGAAAGTAAAAAGCCTGTTCTATCTGGCTATCATTCCGTTTGCTGCGTTAATGATTCTATTGACTACATTCATATCACAAAGCGGTCTTAGGGATGTTCAGATATTCTTCTACGGAGGGGTTATTGTCATCACCGGAACAACTTTACTCATTTACATCATTCTTCATCTAAAAAAGCAATGGTATGGCACAGAAGCATAACCTCACCATTCAAGCCGTATCTATTATCGGAGGAATCCTGACGGCTATTTTCTTTCTGGGATTTCTGGCACTTGCCAGAATCCTCCGCTCCGATATTTCTTGCCTGATTGTAGGAAGTATATTAATTCTCACTACCCTAACAATCAGCCGCATGGTGATTCGGTCTTTTCTGGATGCAATGAACATCACTTTATACATAGCCGGGTGTGTATTGATTGGTTTTGGTATAAATGCCAGCATTAATATCCTCTTCACTACACTTATGGGAATCAGTATTCTCACATTCTTGTTATCAAGAGGGTTTATCCTCCCCTTTCTTTCAGTCATTCTGTTTAATATATCTTTCTTCGGAGAAGCCGCCCATGTCTTTTCTTCGTTTTATCCCTTGCAAATAGCTGTAGTTCCTATCCTTGCACTATTTTTATTTGCCAACATCTTTGAAACTAAGTTGTTTGAATGTATAGGAACAGAGAATTACTTTTCCAAATACAAACCATTTCATTTCGGATTATTCATATCCGGTATCGTCTCACTGGGAGGATTATCAATCAATTATCTGATATCAGAAACAAATAGCTGGCTTGTATCCTGCATACTGTCTGTTTGTATATGGATCGGTATTCTTATAATGGTTCAACGAATC
Source organism: Bacteroides sp. 1001302B_160321_D4 (assembly GCF_015667765.1). Classification (NCBI taxonomy): domain Bacteria; kingdom Pseudomonadati; phylum Bacteroidota; class Bacteroidia; order Bacteroidales; family Bacteroidaceae; genus Bacteroides; species Bacteroides sp. 1001302B_160321_D4. Next base: position 72,281 of record NZ_JADPLO010000018.1, read on the forward strand.
ATGCAGGTCATGAAAGTGGATCATCCGGTGAACCAGATTGGTATCTATATTCTTTGTATTGTTATCTGTCTGCCTACCGTGTTTGCTCCTTATTTATCCGGCAGTTTGTTGCTGATTCTAATATGTTTCCATTATGGCTACAAAGCGGAGTGTGCTGCCTCGCTTCTTCTTTTTATCTATGCCGTTTCCAAATACTATTATGATCTGAATTTAAGCCTGCTCACCAAATCCATGACACTTTTCTTCATCGGAATTGCATGTATTACAGCCTGGTATTTCTTCACTCAAAAAAGAACAAGACATGAAAAAGTATAGCCGAATATTGATTATTGCAAACCTGATACTGCTACTGGGATATTTCAACTGGTCGGTTTATAAAAAAGAGCAAACTTTGAAAGACGGACAGTTGATTTTGTTACAGCTAGCTCCCGTCGATCCCCGCTCTCTTATGCAAGGAGACTATATGAGGCTTAGCTACAAAGAAGCTTCATCAGATCTGCTAGACCAACAAACTGCCATACGCGGTTATGCCATACTTCAAATTGACAGTAATCAAGTAGGAAAAATAGTGCGGCTGCAAAACGCTTTAGAGCCTGTAAACGACAATGAGCTAGTCATCAAATATAAAATAGTACGTCACCGGATCTTCCTCGGTGCCGAGTCTTTCTTCTTTGAAGAGGGACAAGATACTCTTTATCAAAAAGCCGTATATGGCGGGCTGAAAGTGGATGGTAAAGGCCAAAGCCTGCTCGTAGGACTGTATGACGAGAACTTCCATTATATTCAATCCGATAAATAAATAATAATGAAAAAGCCCGTACTTTCGCAAGCCCGGGCTTTCTATATTCTCAAAACATCTCCTTAATCTATAGGGAAATAAGGGACTAGCAAATTGGTTTCTAGTGCAAATAAGGAGATGTTATGAAATAAAAAAAAGGGATACCTGTGGGAAATAAGGGAGGTATCCCTTTCTATAAGAAGAACAGAATTGGAAGGATTGACTTTCACAAGCCAAATCCTTCACTCTGTTTCTTCTCGGCGTATTCTTCACACAAGGTGAAGAAGGGTTTTATTATTCTGAATTTGGAGTAGTTTCAACTGTAATACAATCCTTTGCTTATATAAAGCATTAAGAGGTTTGAAGCAACTCTCCAATTTTTCTTCTTATTCTGCCGGAATAGTTACTGTAATTGTATTCTTTCCTTCATAATTCTTAATTGTACCCCACTTAGATGTAGCTTTTACTTCTACAGTATAAGTTACAGCTTCGTAGAAATGGTGAGATTTACCTTCTGCTGTAAAGGTCACCTTTCCTGTAGCATCATCAAGAGACAGATAAGTTGACGCAGCTGCTTCTTTGAATTCAAAAACAGGAGCTGCCAGACCATAGATATCAAGAGGATTAGTAACTGAATTTGCAAATCCATTGCTTCCTGTTCCTGCTACCACAGCACCATCCTTCCACATAGTCTTACCTGCCAAATCATTCCAAGCAAAACCTGTTGAAACATTATATTCTACAGACTTATCAGATAAAGAAAGAGTCGTTGCAGTCGGAGCAACCCAAGTTCCACTAATATCTTTCACTTCAACAATACCTTCAATCGTATCCTCAACTTTACCATTATAGCTAGCTTTAATAGTAAACTTAACTACAGCAGGTACAGTCTTACCACCAACAGTCATCTTACCAGTATAGAGATCTTTATCAAACGTAAACTTAGCCTCGTTTTCATCATAGCTAACGCCAGCAATGCTATTTTCCGTAATGTTAGTAGTAATTACGAAAGTACCACCTTTAGCCAAAACAGCAGCTTTAACAGCATCAAAGTTGGAGAATATAGTAGCAAGCTTAAATTCGGAAGTAATAGCAGTAGCCGCTGTCTCAGAATCTTTTGTCGGAGTAAAGCCTGTACGAGTTTGATCTGAAGACCACATTTCCGACACTCTAGCCAATTTAGCCAAAGTGATAGGCTTAATCTTAACTGGAACATTTACAACAAGCGTATAGCCATCTCCTTCGAACTTAGCTGTTGCGGTATAATCACCAGCAGCTGTATTTTTAGGAATGATTAAAGTCAAGGCATTATTTGCACCATTTTCTAAGCGTATACCTATTGTAGGAAGAAGTTCAACCAAACTCAAACTTTCATAAGCTGATGGGCGGATATTCACAGCCGGATCGTTATAAATGTCAGCAACATTTAGAACTACTCTCTCCTCTGCAGCAACTGCTGTTTCATTAGTCCAGTCACGTTCTACCAAAGCATACGCATGTGTAAGTTCATCAATAGTACGTGTTACTTTTACAGTTCCTAACTTTTTAGGATTATCAGAACTAGTTTCCAAATAGAAACCTGGAGCCGTTACTTTAGCCATAACATTAGCAGTTTTATCCAAAGAAGCAATCAGACCGGATGTTTTTAGACTAACGCTACCTGCAGTAGAAACTTCAAATAGATTTGCATCTGTTCCAGTCAAGCTATAAGTCGTCGCAAAGATATTCTCTACATTCAGTTCTTCTAATGTTTTTGTAAATGCTGTGCTTCCACTTGCAGTTGTTGTATATGAAACCGTCAAAGTTCCAACTCCTGAATAATCAACCGGTTGGGGAGCATCATAGATAATCTCGCCTGCTTTCTCTGTTGCTACCTCATAATAAGCAGTCTTCAGATAATAACTAGACTGTATCACTGCGATATAATCAGAATTAACATTTGTCGGAGTCAATCCTTCTTTACCTTCCGCATCTTTTGTACTTACAATATTCAAAGATATCGCATGGCTCTTTTCGCTTGAAGTTGTTAATGATACTGTAAGAACACCAGCTTCACAGTTCTTCACTTCTACGGCAAACGGTTCAGCAGCACGAGTCCAGTTACGTTCTTCAGCATTTAACTTGATTTCGTAGTTTTTATTGAAATCCTCCAATGTCATAGCAGCAGAAGCCGGAGAAATACGGAATTGCAATTCTTTTGCATCTGCACTCTTCGCTGCAACAACATAAGAAGATGAGGTTGAAGTTTTCTTAGCATACAAAGTATAGAAATCTACGCTACGATCTATGCTTGTAGGAATATATACTACACTCTGAATCATACCTTTAATAGCAACACCCAGTTTTGCAAGGTCATCTTCTAACGTATCTATACGGCTATTTACAGTCGTCAGTTCTGCTGAAACAATCGCCTTGACTTTTTCACTGAATTCTGCGCTTGCATAAAGACCGGAAAGAGTCGTTTTAAGAGATTTCACCTCTGCAATAACGGCTTCTACACTCTCGAAACCATTTTCTACCGCTTTATCTTCCAATGCTGTTTGATAGTCTTCCAGCGCAGTCAGTTTAGCAAGGATACCAGTTTTATCAGCATTAATAGCAGCATACAATTCTTTAATAACATCTGCTACAGTTGCATCCTCTCCGGCAAGAGCAGCAACTTCCTTCATACTGCCAAAGTCTGCAAGAACCTTTGTTTGAATAGCATCATTTATTGCAGCGGCAATCTCCCCATCTTCTCCCAAAGCTGTGGCAATTTCATCACTGATAAGTCCTGACAGTTTTGCAGATTCAACGTAGTTCTTCAGCTCTTCTTTTGTAGCGAAATTGACTTTTAAACCATCCAATTCCTCTTTAAGGGCTTCCAGCTTTACAATTCTTGCTGTCAAACCATCAATATCAGACTTTTGAAGTTTCTTCAGTGCTTCTAAATCATTCTTAGCTGTTGCCAAGTCTTTTGTCAGCTGGTCGACCGTTGCCTTATCAGCAGTCTTTGACAATTTGTCCTCCAAATCAGTAATTTTCAGACCCAAATCTTTAATTTGAGAATCCTTATTCTCCAATTTTGTCTTTAAATCAGCCAACTGACTTTCCAAAGCACTTTTAGCCACATTAATGGCAGTTTGCATGTCTCCCACGCTTACAGGATTGTTTGACTTGATCTGGTCAATTTGTTCCTGTACACTTTTTATGTCATCATCATAGTCCTTACAACCTACATAGGTGACAGTAGAAAGCGCCAACGCCCCGAAGAACATCACTTTTACAAATTTTCTTTTCATAACTACTTAAAAATTACATTAATAATATATTATTAAACACTAAGTTTCAATAATAGCACAACCCGTTACTCTGTAGGTAACAGAGAAACCTTTGTGCCTGCTCTTCTGGAGTAGTCGATACTGAAAAATGATACCAAATGTGATGAAATTTTTTTACCCCTGCTTCTGAAAGGCAGTAGAGGGGAAGGAAATCTTTTGCAAAATTTAGAAGTTAACAAAGCCCTAATACAAAGAATCCGCGTGTTTTATTTGTCCTAGTTCTACTTTTGAATGCTTTATTAGAAAAAATGTGTGATTTCGTTTGGTTGTTTTAAGAAATATGCTCATATTTGCACCGATATTCATTCCCGTTACCTACAGAGTAACAGAATAATTTTCAAGCACTTACACCTGTCACTGAACGCTTTACAAAATCGAGAACTTGCTTATTTGCTTCATCAATTTTCTTATTCCTGAAAGGCTTCAGATAAGTTTCAGTGACGGTGATAGACGAATGTCCCATCGCTTCGGAAATAATACCCGGATGGATTTCACAATAATAAGCCGTCGTAGCCCAGGTATGACGGGCAGTGTATGAACTAAGTTTATCTCCCAATCCGAGCAATTCACCCAATAACATCAGCTGTTGGTTAAAACTACGTAATGCAAGCTGATATTCGCGATAGGCTTCTTTAGTTCCTTCCCGACTTCTCAACAATGGAAATAAATAAGGAGAAGAAGAATCACGATTCATGTATTTCTTTACCAAAGCCATTGCTTCCGGAGTCAATGTCACCGACAATGGTCGCCCGGTTTTACGTCTGCGATACGTTATTACATTACCGCGCAAATCACTCTTACGCAAATAAGCAAGATCGACAAACGGCATACCACGAAGCGAAAACATCAGGATGAATAGCTCCTGCGCCTGATATACCGCTAATGGTACACCCGATGCACGAGATAATTTAGTAAACACCTTCTTCATATCGTCATCACCCAACGCACGTTTATGGTCAGCCCGCGTTCCGGTATAAACAGAACGAAATAAATGAGGAACATAAGGAGCCTTCTGAAGATCGACCGCACGATTGTAAACCGCACGAAAGGTCCGTAAATAGGTGGAAACGGTGTTCCAACTACATCCACGACTGCGAAGATATACTTCGAACCCTTTCAACCACTCCGAAGTCACTTCACTAAAAACAAAATCATTTTTCCCACGATAAGCAATGATGGCATTCAGACTACTACGATAGACATGTGCAGTCCCAAAGTTTCCCTCCATCTGTAACCCAGTGGCTACCTGCTTCATAAATGCTAGTACTTTCAACATCTCATAATTTATTAATAATTTAGACGATAAATATACGAGTATTATCCCATCAATGGAAATACCCCGCATGAACAAACAAAGGAAATAGCTAAGATGTTCCAAAGACAAAAGAGCACGAAAAGCCCGGACTTTCACAAGCCCGGGCTTTCTATACTCTCAAAACATCTCCTTAATCTATAGGGAAATAAGGGACTAGCAAATTGGTTCTAGTGCAAATAAGAAGATGTAATGAGACAAAAAAAAGGGATACCTGTGGGAAATAAGGGAGGTATCCCTTCCAAGAGACAAACATTTGAGAAAACATACTTTCACAAGCATAATTTTCAGTCTATCTCTTAGCATATTTCTTTTTAAAGGATTTATTATCCTATATTACAACTTGTAAAGAGAAGGCATCTTAAGTCTAAGAAGAATTAGGATGCCCTCAATTACAAATCCTTTAATCCTGATTACTTATTTACTTTTACGTAGATTGATACAGATTTAGTTCTGCCCCACTTATCAAGAATATTAACATTTACTTTACAAGTAGGAGGAGTTAGGATTACGGCACCCTCCTTCTTAGATATAACAACTTTCTTTGGATCATCAGTAAGATTACCATCGTTCTTCGCCAAATAAGTTGTAGCGTCATCATCTGCTAATACAACTGAAACAGACTCTATTCTGTTATCGCTGAATTCATAGGAATTACCACGAGCATCTATTCTCTTGAAATCTTTAGCTGATATTTCTACAGTATTTCCTTCGATTATGAACGGATTTGCTTCTGTTCCTATAATTTTCTTATCTACTTCTTTGGTATATTCGAAAGTACCTTCAAAGATTTCTGATAGTATTGTCAAATTGAATCTATCAGTAATAGCTTTCAAACGAGAATTTCCGAATGGTGCATAAGACACAGTAATATAACGACCAGTATAAGCACCACCCCAATTTTCATCAGTTGCTGGCTTAGAAACATAAGGGAAAACTTTAATTTTTGAATTCTTTGTTGGTTGTGGGAGAGTCTCATCCAACCATGCAGGAGCAAACTGCTTTTTACCACTTACCACTCTAGAAGGTTTCTCTTCAGTGAATGTAATAGTATTCTGTTTATCCGCTGATATAGAACCTTCTTTATATAGGGTGTAAAGATCGAAGCCAATCTTTGTATCAGCAGTAGCAGCAAGAACTGCAGTAGTCGGTACTGTACCATAAGCCTTGGCATTATCACCATCAAAGTAAGCAGTTGCACGTTTAAATGTGAACAATTTATCATTCTGCTGATCTACAGTAATCTTGAATGTAGTTTCATACAAAAAGTCATTACCCAAACCTGCTTGGGAATCCTTATTTTTGAATTTAACTGTAGCAGTATGAGATACGGCAGCCACATTTTCTTCGTCAAATGTAGCTTGGATTACAAATTTAGTAATTTTAGCTATATCAGCTTCACTTGTTCCTGATACAGGCTTTCCGTCTTTATCCAGACCTACCAATTTTAACTGAATACTACCATCCATATAAGACTGAACCACCTTTCCATTGATCATTGCCTTATCATCAGTATAAGCAATAGTCGCAACTATTGGGTCTGACAGTTTAATTTGTCCTTTAATCTCATCTACTGAAGGACCTACTATTTCAGAAGTAGCTGTCTTATTGCTAGCATCTACGACCCAAGTCATATCTTTGATTTCAGCTTTCTTAGACACATAAGTAAACGTCAATTCAACTTCAGGATCTTGAGTACTTCCATCAACAAGAAGACAGTGAATCTTAACTTTCACCTGACCCTCCTTATTTGCTAGAATTGTATTCTTCTCTTTATCAAATTTTGCATCAGCTTTTTTAGCTTCTTCATCAGTTACCTCATAATAATAAGCTACCACCTTATCCAATTCACTACCAAACAATTCATCCAAATTATAGGTAGTTTGGTAAGGCATAGGTTCAGGAGCAGTAAAATTAACATCCGGTATATTTTGGCTGCTAGCCTTAATTTTCACACCATACTGGGAAATGATTTCATTACCCCATGCATCTTTTGTTGTAAGCGCATAAGCAGTTTCAGCACTTTCCAAAGCTGTCAATTCGTCCTTAGTCAATCCGTCTACAAACTTCAGAGTCAAATCGTATACACCTTTATTTGCTGTAGGCTCTTTTTCCGGATCCGCTGCACGAGTCAAAGCATCTATACTAAAATTATCTGCTATATTTGCAACAGCAAAATTAGTATTACCCTTAGAGTCCGTCAAGCCTATTTCATAAGCTTGAATATCTGCTGCTTTCAAGTTTACAGGATTAATCAATGCATGAATCTTGCTGCCACCTCTAGCAACAAGCAAATCCCCTTTCTTCTTGAAAGTTTTGTTTCCATTAAACACAATATCTTTGCCAGCTATGCTATAATATAAAGTAGTTTCAGCCTCTGTAGAACCAACATCAACAGAACCATCGCCTTTTATACCAAGCACACTCATACTAGTGATACGAGCCGATTTCGGCATAGAAACCGTTTCCCATTCTTTAGTCTCCTTATTGAAAATATTCAATATCCAAACCAATGGATTACTAGCATCAGCAGCTACATAAATATCAGTAGCAGCTTTAATTTTTGTCTCTACAGGTTTTTTAGTTTCAGCATCCCAAACCATCCAGAATCCATTTTCTGAAATTTGAGGTGCATATCCGTCTTCTCCTTTACCACCCGGAGATCCTGCAGCGCCCGGTTTGCCATCAGCACCTTTCTTTCCTTCTGCACAAATACCAAGATCATTATCATTGACAATCCAGTTCTTTGTTACCGGATCAATCTTAATAGTCGTTGGTGTAGCATCCTTACCGCTTGTAATAGAATAACTTTTATTATCATTAAAAGTTATCTTAAATCCATCGGTAATTTGTTCAACATTGGTAACCCATTTACCTTCTTTCACAAAATTCTGCAACTCGGCTATACTAGCTTTGTTTGCGTCAATCTGTGTTTGCAGATTGTCGATGTCATCATCGTAGTCTTTACAGCCTACATAGGTGACAGTAGAAAGTGCCAGCGCCCCGAAGAACATCACTTTTACAAATTTTCTTTTCATAACTACTTAAAAATTACATTAATAATATATTATTAAACACTAA